>NZ_MWQK01000006.1 GCF_002210425.1 Fibrobacter sp. UWB2
CGGTAAAATGCATGATGCGTCCTCTAGTTGTGTCCAACTATTCGTCCGCATCCCCAAATGGCACCTTAAAGAATGGCCGTGGGCAACACTCCAAATACCTCCCATACGCTTTTACCGAGCAGGGTGTAGCAATGTTGGCTTCTGCACTAAAAAGTAAAGCTGCAACCAAGATTAATGTTGCTATTATGCGGGCTTTCGTTGAAATGCGGCATGTTCTGCTCAGAAATGGCGGCTTGGTCAACCGCCTGTCCAATGTGGAGTCCAAAATGCTTGAGCAGGACGCGCGTTTGCTGGACCACGACCATAAATTTGATGCTGTTTTCGAAGCAATGGATCGCGGAGAGCTGCAGTCGAAGGGGCTGTATTACAATAACCAAATGTTTGATGCTTACGTATTTGTGTGTGGGCTGATTCGTCAGGCGAAAAAGCGGATTGTCCTTGTTGACCGTTACGTGGATGAGAAGGTTCTCGCGATGATGCTTAAACGCGGCAAGGATGTGTCGGCGACCATCTACACCTACGATAAAAGCAAGGTTTTTGAAGTGGATTTGGCAACGTATAATGCGCAGTATGCAGACTATCCGCTTAAGATTCTGCCGAGTTATGGAATGCATGACCGTTTTCTATTTATCGATGATACTGCGTATCATTTCGGAGCTTCGCTGAAAGACTTGGGCGCGAATACGTTCTTTTTTAGTAAGGAAGATTATACGCTGGAGGAGGTGATAAAGAAGTCGGAAGAAAAACGGAAGGAACTAGAGCGTATGAAAGAAAAGTGATAGAATTTCAACACTTTATCTGTTGTTTTTTGTTCGTATTTTTTGTAGTTTATCCCTACCAATTATTTTAAGGAGTACACATTATGAGAAAACTGATTCTTCCTATTGCTGCCTTTGCTATGGCTTCGTTTGTTGCCTGTAGTGACGATAGTTCGCCAAACGCTCCGGCTGCAGGTCCGAAACAGGATACGCTCCCGGCGAGTGTTGATAAGTTCTTTGATCTGGATAACAACTACACTTGTTCCCAGACTGTGAACAAGTGCGCAACTGTCGCTGTCACGGGTTATTCTGAATTGGCTCAATGCAATGGCGCTCAGTGGGATATGCAGACTTTAGGCAATCCTGTGGCGGGTTGTGAAAATGCAGCTCCGGCCACGAATCCTCCTGCAACTGATACGCCTGCTACAGGCACGCCCACTACTGATACTCCGGCAACAGGCGCGATGGTTTCTTGCGATGTCCCGGGTGTCTTTGGCGAATGCCTTGAATATCCGGCAGGCAGTGCAGAAGCGGCTGCGATAGAAGCCCAGTGTGTGAGTGTGATGATGGGGACTCTCGGCACGGGTTGCGCAAAGTAATCTAAATCCTTGGAATGGATGGAAAAGTCGGCCGCAGGGTCGGCTTTTTTGTATCTTGTCGATAAAAAAATAAGGAAACGAAAATGATCGGTTTTAGAAAAAATTTGGCGATGAAGGTCGCTATCTTTGTTGTGTCTGCGGTTCTCGCGGCAGGGGCATCCGAAGATATTAAAATCGTTAAAATCAACGATGACAATTTCGAAAAGGAAATTCTGCATTCCAAGAAGCCTGTGATTTTGGAAGTCTCGTCAACGAGCTGCCCGCCGTGCCTTGTCATGATTCCGACGCTTATCGGTATTGCGAAAAATTACAGCGATATCAAGATTGCATCTATCGGGATTGACGAGCCTAATATCGAGAAAATCAAGAATACGCTCCCAATTCGGGCGTTTCCGACGTTCTTTTTCATCAAGGACGGTCGCATTATAAACCAGCGTGTGGGCGTCGTCAAGGAACCGGAGCTTCTGAGCGCGTTGGATTACACGCCGAAGCCAAGTGCTGCGCAAAAGGCGAAGAGCAAACCGAAAAAGAAGAATGCGCACAAGAATCTTGTCTGCAAGGTAGATGGCCAGTTCAATGGACTCAAGAATCTTGTGACGATTTCGTTTGTGTTCAGCGATTCAGAAATTGAGAATGTTGATATCGTGACGGATGTGTTTGTGCCGCCGGAGCAGTTCGACAGGCGCGACCAGATGATGGAACATATCCGTGCAAGTGGCAAGGGCGAGGTGGCCCCGACGATGACGGGTTTCCAGATGCATATAGACAACGATTGCCGGTTTATGAAGGCGATGGACATGAAGCGCACTTCGACTTACGGCGAGATGCGGGCCGGGCTTGAATTGCTAGGTTTTACTTGCAAGTAGTTTTGTCAATCCGACAATAAAAAACGCTCAAATTGCTGTGAAATACCCCCTTTATGGGGGTATTTTTTATTGTGGTAAAAAGGATGTGGTATGAAAAACAAATTTCTCTTTTTATTTTTGGCGGTTTCTGCTTCTCAGGCCGCGGTGAATCTGGGTGTAAGTCTTGGCGATAGCATCAAGCCGGTGACGCATGTGGCGACGGGCTCGCTTTATGGCCTTACTGAGAGTCTTCCGAGCAATATCGAGCGTGATGTCGCCCCGCTCAAGCCGAACGTGTTCCTTTCTCCGGCGCGCAGCGGTAACGGTCGCCAACAGCCGATTGGAGGGGCTTTCCTTGTGGCACCCCGTGTCGAAAGCATCGGTGCGAAAATTCAGATTCGCCTTGCTGACGTTTTGCCGGGATGGCCGTACAAGTTCCAGAATATGGACCACTGGAAAAATGAAGTAAAATCGGTCATCAACGACAAGCTTAAATCAAACAACAAGAATTTTGACGGTTACGAAATCTGGAACGAGCCGAATGACACTTGGAAATCGAATATCGACTTTAATTCCGGTCTCTGGAAACAGACTTACGATTTGATTCGGCAGATGGACCCTGGTGCAAAGATTATCGGCCCTTCGTACTCATTCTACCACGCTTCGCAAATGGAAGCGTTTATCAAGTATTGTGCACAGAATAACTGCTTGCCCGATGTCGTGAGCTGGCACCAGTGGGGGAGTGGTGGCTTTGTTGGAGCTGTCGAAACCTACCGCGCGCTTGAAAAAAAGTATAACGTGACTCCGCGTCCGCTGAGCATCAACGAATATTCTTCGACGGAGCATTCCGAAGAAGGTTGCCCGGGCTTGTCGGTGCCGTTTATTGCAAAGTTTGAACGTCACGGCGTCGAAAGCGCAATGATTTCCTGGTGGTTTGTACCGCTTCCAGGTCGTTTGGGGAGCCTTCTCACCAAGGACAATGAACGTGGTGGCGGCTGGTGGCTTTATAAGTGGTATGGCGACATGAGTGGTTACATGGCTAAAGTGACCCCGCCGAACGACAAGAGCGATGGCGTGGACGGTTTTGCCGCTCTCGACAAGAAGAAGGGCTTTGCAAGTATCGTGCTTGGCGGCAACACCAAGGGCGATGTGAATGTGAATATTTCGGGCATCCCTGCAGAATTTGGCAGTCAGGTAAATGTCTCTGTAGAATATGTTGTATGGGAAAATAAGGACAAGGCAGTGCCTTCGACCACGACTGTATCAAATAAGGATTACGATGTCAGTGGCGGAAAGATTACGGTGCCTGTAAATATCACGAATACAAAGTATGGCTATCGTGTGTATATCACGCCGATTATTCCGCAAGCCCCTTACAAGGATACGGCTATGGAGATTCCTGGTAAAGTCGAAGTCGAAAATTACGATGTAGGCGGTTCGGGCAAGGCTTATCTTGATTTGGATGATGACAACAAGGGTGGTGAATATCGCGAAGACGCTGTTGATATTGTGAAGGCCGGCGATGGCTATGCCGTTGGTTACACGCAAGAGGGCGAATGGCTTGAGTACACTGTGAAGGTTGCTGAAAAAGAAGATTACGCGGTTTCAGTCCGCTATGCGACTTCTTCGGAAAATACGGGCATGAAGCTGTATGTCGATGGCAAGGTCGCCTTGGACAATGTCGCGTTCCCGCAAGGCGCGGACTGGGAAACTTATTCGACGGTCGATGCCGGGAAGATGAGTCTTTCTGCGGGCGAGCATGTACTCAAGCTTGAAATTGTCGGAAACTACGTCAATATCGACTGGCTGAACTTTGAAAGCGAAAAGACGATTGCGATTGGAAAGCCTACGCTGCACGCTGTTCCGCATGAGGCTAGTTATGATGTGTTCGATATGCAAGGTCGCCTTGTTGCAAAATTGAAGGCGTTCGGCTCCGAAAGTTTGCGCTCAAAAATTTCAGCTACGGTGAAGCGCCCTGGAACCTACATTGCAAAGCCTCAAACGGGCGGAAAAATGTTGCGAATTTCGGTGAAATAGGTTAAAAATTTTATTCGCTAAAGTTTGTTTAAAACTTGCGCCAAAAAGCCGGTTCCTTATGGAGCCGGCTTCTTTGTAGGAGTCTATGAGGAGTCTATGAATTTTTCAAAATGTGCTGTAGCAAGGCGGTACAGCCTTCGTTGACGTCTTGCCAGGTGGCGTTGAAATCGCCTGTGTACCAGGGATCAGCGACATCTCGGTTTTTGCCCGCCCAATCCATAAGGAGTGAAACTTTGTGAGCTCGTGAATCGCGCGCATCTTGTTTCTGTGCAGGTTCTCGGGCTTCTTGATACTGTGCGAGTTCTCGTTCGTAAATGTCACGGGGTAAAATCCAGCGGAGATTCCGCAGGTTATTTTGATCCATGAGCACGATGTAATCGTAATGGTTGTAGTCGGCGACGGTCATCTGGCGTGCCGTTTTCCCGCTGCAGTCGATGCCATGACTGGAGAGCATACGTCTTGCGGGCGGGTACACCGGATTTCCGATTTCTTCGGTGCTTGTCGCTGCAGATGCTATCTCGAAGTCGGCGGCGGTTAACGCTGTGTTCGTCGTGACTTGTTTTGCGGACGAACTAATGTCGCGTACCAACTTTTTCATTACAAATTCTGCCATCGGGCTTCTGCAGATGTTTCCGTGACATACGAACAAGATTTTTATCATGCGTCTTTCCTAAGGCTTTCCAAGATTTTGTAAAGCGTGCAGTAAAGCGACTTTGCTTCGTCTTCTGACAAATTTACACAACTTGCCATGGACTTAGGAACGCTCGCTGCTTTGTGCTGCAACTTTTCACCTTCATCGGTCAGGCTTACCGAAAGGCAACGCTCGTCGCTTGCTTCGCGGGTGCGCGTGATGTAGCCTTTGCTCTCGAGCTTTTTCAGGAGCGGGGTGAGCGTTCCCGAATCGAGGTAGAGCTTTTGGCCGAGCTCGGTGACGTTGCACTTTTTCTCTTCCCACAACACGAGCATCACGATGTACTGCGTGTAGGTGAGGCCGAGCGGTTCCAAGAAAGGCGTATAGCGACGCGTGATTTCCTTGGATACTGCATACAACGGAAAGCATAGTTGATTTTCAAGTTTTAGTTGAGGACAAATCATTGCACCTCCTAAAGTAGCTTTTCAACGCAAGAACGTACGTCCTCCATTTTGGCAGTGGGTTCAAAACGGGCGACAACGTTGCCTGCGCGGTCGATGACGAACTTTGTGAAGTTCCACTTGATATCAGGATTGTTCTTGTAATCCTTGTCTATCTTCTTCAGAAGCATGGCCATTGCGGCGGCCTTGATTCCTAACCCGAAACCTTGAAAACCCATTTGGGATTTCAGGTAGGTGTAGAGCGGGAGTTCGTTCGGGCCGTTCACGTCGGATTTTTTCATCTGCGGGAACGTGGTGCCGTACTTGAGCGTGCAGAATTCATGAATTTCGTCGTCTGTGCCAGGGGTCTGGCCCATGAACTGGTTGCATGGAATGTCGATGACTTCGAAGCCCTTGTCGTGGAAGTCCGTGTACATCTGTTCGATCGGCTTGTAGTGCGGGGTGAATCCGCAACCGGTTGCCGTGTTCACGATGAGCATGACTTCGCCCTTGAATTTTGAGAGCGGAACTTCGTTGCCTTTACCGTCGGTAAGTGTGAAGTCGTAGATTGTCATTTTTTTCTCCATATACACTGTTTTGTTTTGTACAATTAAATTTTATAAAATTTAATTTGAAAAGTCAATAGTTTTTGCTATAAAAAATTCTTATAAGCAGAATTATTGTGATTTTAGGCAATTTTTGACGCTAAATCTTGTTATTTCTACATTTTACACCATGAAGTCGATAGAAGTTGTCGCGGGTGTTATCACGGATGGCGGGCGCATTTTTGCCACGCAGCGTGGGTATGGCGACCAAAAAGATGGCTGGGAATTTCCGGGCGGCAAGATGGAACCTGGTGAAACTCCGGAGCAGGCGCTTATTCGTGAGCTCCAGGAAGAGCTTGCTGTTAAGGTAAATGTTGGCGAAAAAATTTGCACGGTGGAATACGATTACCCGAAATTTCACCTGACGATGCATTGCTTTTATTGCTCGCTCGCTGCAGGCTGCAAGCCGAAACTCCTGGAACATGAAGACGCCAAATGGCTTGACCGCACAAACTTAAACACTGTCAGCTGGCTCCCCGCTGACATCGAAGTTGTGAAACATCTATAGCATCACTGTCATTTGCGAGTGACGCAATCCTGCTTCTCCGTCATCCTCGACCTTGTCATCCTGGAGCGTAGCGATGGGATCCATAATTTCTTGAGTCTACAATTGGGAGGGGATCCATTATTTCTTGTTTAGCAATTCTCGCGCGAGCTCGGTCCCTTCGAGGAGTTCGCCTAAGAATTCGCAGTAGGGCGTCGGAATCCCGTGTACCTTCCCGAGCTTGCTGATGGTTCCGCAGAAATACGCGTTCTCCGTTTTGCGTCCGGCCTCGATATCCTGCAGCATGGAACACTTGCCGAGCGGTGTGTAGTTGCATGTGAGGCGCAAGTTTTCTTCTAGGTCGTCGTTTGTAAGCGCAAAGCCTTCGGCGTTCGCCACTTGAATGACTTCGTTCCCGATTTTACGCACAAGCGATTGCATCACCGGGAAATTGAAACCCGCAAATGTCGAACGGCAAATGGCTCCGATCGAGTTGAACACCGTGTTCATCAAGAGTTTTTTCCACATTTCCAAGCGGATGTTTTCTGGGATCTTGTGGACGATGTGCGCTGTTTCAAAAAGCTGGTGGATGGCTTCGATACGTTCGGAACGGTGGTTGTCTTTTTCGCCAAAGAGGATGATGCCTCGGCCAGCGCAGTCAATGTTCCCGTGCTTGTTGATGGACTGCAAATTGACGATGAATCCGTACAACGTCTTTTCAGTACCGTAAACGCGCTCGATTTCTGTTTCGGAATGCACTCCGTTCAAAAGCGAAAGTAACGCTGTGTTCGGTCCGACTGCATTTTTCGCTTCTGCTAGCGCTTCGTTGAATTGCAAATTCTTGGTCGCAAAAATCACAAGGTCAACGACCGGGACTTCGTCCGGCGTGACAAAGTTGAAGTCCGCCTTTTTCCCGTTGATGACGATTCCGCTTGCTTGGTATCGCGCCTTGCGTTCGGCGTCCATCACGCAATAAAGCTTGTTCCCGAGAACGCTCAAGAGCTGTTCTGCCACAACGGCGCCGACAGCCCCGAGACCCACAACTGCAACTGTTTTGATCTGCTTCATGGTGAGAAATATATCAAATTCTAGAGCGTTTGACGGTGAGGGCGATGCCCGCGCGGTGGCGGGCATGACAGACTTGAATGTGGACGGCAACTGAAAAACGGGTTTGATTTTATTCGGCTACAGCGGTAAACAGGGGGTGCAAAATTTTTTGGCGGTTTTGGGCGCGAGCGATTTATATTTATGATATGAAAAATTTAAAATTTGCGATTCTTGGGTGTGGTCATATTGCGACAAAGATGGCTGCCGCTGTTAAGACTTTGGAAAATCAGGGAATGGGCGTGGAATGCTACGCCGTGGCATCCCGCAATTTGGAAAAGGCGACTGCTTTTGCCAAGGAATATGGCTTTGAAAAAGCGTATGGCAGTTACGAGGAACTTGTTGCGGATTCTGCAATCGATTTGATTTATATTGCGACGCCGCATTCGCATCATCATGTATTTGCAAAACTTTGTATTGAACATGGCCGAAATATTCTTGTCGAAAAGGCTTTTACGGCGAATGCAAAACTTGCGGCAGAAGTGATTTCTTTGGCGCATGATAAGGGCGTCTTTTTGTGCGAAGCGATGTGGACGCGATTCTTGCCTGCGCTAGAGACGATTCGTGGCTGGATTCGCGACGGTCGCATTGGAAATGTTGAAACGCTCGAAGCTGATTTCTCGATGAAACTTAGCGATAGGGACCGTATGCATGACCCTGCGCTTGCGGGCGGTGCGCTTTTGGATATCGGTATTTACAGCCTTACGTTTGCGGACTTGTTCCTCGGTGAGCGTATTGATGCTGATGGAAAAGTTGTTCGCAACGAAATTACATCGATGGATTGCAAATGCGTCAAGTTCAAGACGGGCGTGGATGCGAGCGACTGGATAAATCTCACGTATGAAAACGGCCAAAAAGCATATCTTAAGACATCAATGGTCTCGCCGACGCATAACGAGGGCGTGATTTACGGAACGGCTGGGCAAATCCGCGTGCAGAACTTGAATGATATGGTGAAACTGGAATTGCTTGATGATGCCGGAAATGTCGTTGAAACTGTTGAACCTCCGCGCCTCTGCAATTGCTACGAATACGAAGTTCTCGCTTGCAAGGAAGCGATTGAAAATCCCGCACAGTTCCGGCACGAAATTTGCGACGGCCCGGCGTACTCCGTCGTTTGGGAGCGCCCGGAAATGACTCATGCCAAAACGATGGAATTCATGACGCTCATGGACAAAATTCGCGAGCTGTTTGGCGTGAGCTACACGTTTGAAATTTCTCCAGGTGAAACGTGGAATCGTAACGGCGACAAGTCTATTTTGCAAGTGTTCGATATCGAAACGGGCGAAGCAAAAGTTCTCAAGGAATTCGACTGCGTGATTGAAGCGCCGAACTGGAGTGCAGACGGAACGTTCCTCACGTACAATAGCAATGGTCGCATTTTCAAGTACACGCTTGCAACAGGCGAGGTGACAAAAATCGAAAGTCATTATGTGGACAACTGCAATAACGACCACGTTCTTGACCCAGATGGCAGCGGCGTTTACGTGAGCCACCACACCAAAGAAGACGGCCTTTCCCGCATTTACAAGATTTATTTTGATGGCCGCGAACCGCGATTGGTGACGCCCCTTGCGCCAAGCTATTTGCATGGAATCACGCCTGACGGAAAAACGCTTGCGTACTGTGCCGAACGCAACGGCTCGTATGACATTTACACAATTCTGGCGGCGGGCGGTAACGAAACTCGCCTCACGACTGCATTTGGACTGAATGACGGTCCTGAATATGATTGCAATGGCGAATATATTTGGTTTAATTCAGAGCGCTCTGGGCGTATGCAAGCTTTCTGCATGAAGGCGGATGGCTCCGAACAAACGCAGATGACGCATGACTTGCATTGGAATACTTGGTTCCCGCATATTTCGCCGGACAGTCAAAAGGTCGTGATGGTGGCGTACACAGAAACGGATGTGCGCCCGGGCGAACATGTGCCTAACAAGAATGTGGAACTCCGCTTGATGCGCCGCGCACTCCCCGTAGAATCGAATTGCTCACTCCCTGCAGATTCTTGGTCTGCACCGCAAACGATTCTTAAACTCTTCGGCGGTCAAGGAACTATCAATGTCAATTCCTGGGCTCCCGACAGCAGACGCTTTGCTTTTGTAAGTTACGTTCACGGCAACGATTCATCCAACTAACACCCCTCCTCGGAACGGAAACGCACTTACAAAAACACAAAAAGCCCTCGCGAATACTCGCGAGGGACTTTTACGTTAAAAGAATTGTTTTATCGAAACTTGACTGGATCCTTCGCTACGCTCAGGATGACGAGATAACGCGACTATTACACGTTCTTCACGCAGCGGATCGAGAGAGCGTCGGATCTGTACACGCCTTCGATATCAACGGAATTGTTGGTAATGCTCAGGCGGAATGCATTAGCCTTGCCGTATTCATCCTTGCTCCAGAAACGGGCGCGTCTGCTGAAATGGCAGAAGTTGCCGTTGTCAAAGCGGTAACCGGCTGGGAGCGCGAAGAATCCAAACGTATCCTTGCCCTTGTTCTTCCACATGAATTTGGCACGCAGCTCGCCACCATCGGACTTGGCGTCAAGATTGCTGAGGAGCTGTTCCCATTCCTTGTTGCTCGGAATATGCCAACCTTCTGGGGCAATGCCCTTGTAGTTCTTGTCCTTGATTTTGTTGTACATCTCGATATCTTTTGCCGTAGACTGTTCAGCGTATTCATCAGGAATGTCCAAAGCCTTTGTCCATGTGTACAAACGACCGAACTTTGCAACGTTCGATTCATCGTTGTTCGGAGCGTAGCTACCTTCGGTCTTGAAACGCAGGTTTTCTGCCATCCAGACCTGGTTTCCGATTTGAATGGTGCGGTACGTTTCTCCATCGCGGGCGTCCGTGAAAGTCCCGTATTTGAACTTGGCTTCGTTTTCCTTGATGCAGTCGTCGTAAGGCGTGTTGTTCAAAGCTTCGGGCGCATTCTGCTTGGTTTCTTTGCTGATTCTACGCCCTAGTGCGTATGCAGCGACGACGATGACAATGAGAACAAAGATATTGAATATGATGAATGAAATATGCATATGAACCTCCGTATGTTTAATGTATAATCTTTTTTGATGAAACTGATAACTTTAACTTATATTATTAAAAGGGAAAAATCAAAGTTGTTATAAATATATTTGCGGCTAGGATGATAAAATTCATCGGAAGGCCGATTTTAACAAAATCTGTAAAATGGTAACCGCCCGGGCCGTAAACGAGCATGTGGGTGGGGGAGCCAATCGGGGTAGCAAAGCTACTGCTTGCGGCAATCATGAGTGCGATACAGAATGTGAGCTGGTTCACGCCAAGGGCGCTCGCGGCGCTCAATGCAATGGGGCAGAACAATGCTGCGGCTGCCGTGTTGCTGATAAATTCGGTGATGAAGGTTGCGACAACGCACATGATGGCAAGTGTAATGTAGGGGTTACTCCCGCTCACGCTCAAAATGCTGTTTGCAATTTTTGAGGCGACACCGGTGATTTCAAGCGCTTTGCCAAGGCAAATGCTTCCTGCAAAAACGATGATGATTTCCCAGTTGATGGCGTTCATTGCTTGCGTGCTTGAACAGCAACGGAAAAGGATCATGGCTGCGGCAGCGAGTATGCAAGACGAAAGTAATGGCATTATGTTAAATGCCGAAAGGAGCACCATGGCAATCATGATTGCTGCGGAAATAACGGTTTTCTTTCCAAATTTTTTTCCGACGGCTGCGTTTTCAATGACGCCTTCCAGATGCTCGTTTTTCAAGTTGAGGTTGTTGCAAATCCACTGGAGTTGCTCCGCCTTGCCCGATACGATGATGTGGTCTGCGCCCATGATGATGGAATCGGGGGTAGCAACTTCGACTTCGTTATCGAAACGGCGGATGGCGAGAATGCCGTTCTTGTCTTTCTCGAAACCGAGCGGATTGCTGTCGTAGATTTCTCGCAAGGTCATGCCGATAAAGTTATGTTTTGAGGGCACGCAGAGTTCGAGTGTCATTTCGTCATCGCTGAGCCCGCTTAACGGGGACTTGCGTTCGGGGAGGAGCTTCTGCAGTGCGATGACAGACAAAATGCCAACAGCAAGGCAGAATAGCCCGCAAATCGTTGTCGTGAAAATCCCGAGATGGATGCCGGTCGCATCGGTGTAGAGCCCTGAAATAATGAGGTTTGGCGGAGTTCCGATCAAGGTGCAGATGCCGCCCATTCCAGATGCGTAACTGAGCGGAATCAATAGCTTGGACGGCGAAATGCCGAGCTTTTTGGACCAAATCTTCACGATGTTGATGAACAAGGCAACGATGGTCGTGTTGGTGAGGAGAGAACTTAAAAGGGCAACGGGGAGCATGAGGCGCGTGATGGCTCCCGTGAGAGTTTTTGGGGTGCCCATCAGGTGCTTGACAATCCAATTTAAAACGCCAGTCTGGTTGAGGCCTGCAATGACTGCGAAAAGGACGCCGATAACGAGGACGGACGGTGCGCAGAAACCGCCAAATGCACCCTTGACATCAAGGACTCCGCTTATGAATAAAGCGGACATGGCGGCGACAAAGATGAGGTCGGTGCGCAATTTTGAAAACATCATGGACGCAAAAAGCGCGAGGATTACAGCTATTGTAAACCACGCATTCCCCGAGAGTCCCAATAGTTCAAAAGAAAGTAAACCTTGTAACATTCTTCCCTCCATTGGGGAAATTTATAATAATATTACAAGGATTTCAAACGGCTAATTATTTCAAATTGGAATGATTTCGGGGCTTTTAACCCCTGCTGGTGGCGATTCTCTTGATGATGCGGACGACTGTTTCCATGCCTTCGACGGTCACGTGTTCGAAGGGACCGTGGTAGCCGTAGCCGCCCGTGCCGAGATTTGGGCAGGGGAGTCCCATAAAGCTGAGTTTGGCGCCGTCGGTGCCGCCGCGCACAGGGTCGCTTACCGGCGTGATGTTTTCGGCGGCGATGGCTGTGCGGGCGCGTTCAAGGACTTCGGGCGTTTTTTCGATGATCTGCAGCATGTTGCTGTAGGAATGCTTGAGCTCGAGCTCGATAGAGCCTTCGCCGAATTTTTCGTTAAACTTTTTGGCGATTTCGCGTAGGAATTCCTGGCGTTCTTCAAATCGCGTCTGGTCGTGGTCGCGGACGATGTAGCTGAGTGTCGCTTCGGTCACGTCGCCTTGCATGTCGGTCAGGTGGTAGAATCCTTCGCGGCCTTCGGTGGTGGCGGGTGTTTCGTTTTCGGGGAGCGCCATCGCAATTTCGGCGGCCATGAGGCTTGCGTTTTTCATGATGCCCTTGGCTTCGCCGGGATGCACGCCTTTGCCGTGAATCTTGAAGGTGGCACTTGCGGCGTTGAAGTTTTCGTAAGCGATGTCGCCTTCGTATCCGCCGTCGACGGTGTAGGCGTATTTAGCCGTGAAATAGCTCAAGTCCAGACGGTCGGCGCCGCGTCCGATTTCTTCGTCTGGAGTGAAGCAGACCCAGATGTCTCCGTGGCCTGAGAGGTTCTCGTAGCCGCGGCTTTCGGCGTGGCGGTCGATTTCGATGAGCTCTTCCATGGCGGTCACGATTTCGGCAATGCCTGCCTTGTCGTCGGCGCCGAGGAGCGTTGTGCCGTCAGTCGTGATGAGTGTGCGGCCCTTGAGCCATTTGAGCGTGGGGAAGTCCTCGACCTTGAGCATGGCACCCGAGCCTTTGAGCGGAACATCTTCGCCGTCGTAATCTTCGATGATTTGCGGTTTCGGGTTCACGCCCGAGAAGTCCGGTGACGTGTCCATGTGACTGATGAATCCAATAGGCGTGTCGCTTTCGCGGCCTTCGGTGGCGGGCAGAAGTCCGTAGACGTAGCCGTTCTCATCCATCTTCACTTGTGAAAGTCCAATCTGTTCGAGCTCCTCGGTCAAGAACTTGGAGAGTTCAAGTTGCTGCTTGGTACTCGGGCAACTTTCGCTATTCTCGTCGGAGGTGGTGGTGAAGCTCACGTATTTTAAAAAGCGGTCTTGAACTTTCATTTTGTGCCTGCTATTAAAAGAAATCAAAATAAATTACACTGTTGTTACGCAATTAAATTTATCTTTTTTAACGTAATTGGGAACACGATAGTGGATAAAGTTTCAAGAAAATCGAGTGCCAAGAAAAAGGCGGCAAAAAGGCGCAGGTCTCGCAAGCCGATGACCCGCTCGCAGATGATGCAGGCGGTCCATTCGGAGGATACAAAGCCCGAGATGATTGTGCGCAAAGCGCTTTTTGAGGCAGGATTCCGCTATCGGCTTCACCGTCGGGATTTGCCGGGGACGCCGGATATTTTCGTACAAAAGTATGGGGTCGCGATTTTTGTGAACGGGTGTTTTTGGCACCAGCACGGTTGCAAGCTCACGAGTCGCCCGAAGTCGAATTCTGCATTTTGGAACGACAAGTTTGACCGCAACATTGTGCGCGATATTAAAACGCAACACGAACTTTCACTCTTGGGGTATCGCGTGGCGATTGTCTGGGAGTGCTCCTTGCGGGCGGAAGGTGTTGCCGATGCGGGGAATATGGGGGCTGCCCTCACGTTGGAGCGCTTAATTGATTTTATCAAGAGTGATGACGAGACAATTGAGCTGTAAAATTGTAGTTTAGAATAGTAATTCTTGGGAGCTTTTGAGAAGGAGAATTTATGACTATTGAAGAGGCTGTTTTAGCACGACATTCTGTGCGTAGGTATGCTTCGACGCCTTTGACCAAGGAACAGGTTGAGGAATTGCAGTCGCGGATTCGTCGGTTGAATGAAAATTTTGCACTCCACATGCAGCTTGTTTTAAATGACAATGTGGCATTTAGTGGGCGTTTGGCGCATTACGGATCGTTTCGGAATGTGACAAATTACATTGCGATTGCGGGTCAAAAGTCTGTGGCAGGGTGCGAAGCTTCGCTCGATGAACGCGTGGGGTATGCGACGGCGGATATCGTGCTTTTGGCGCAGATGATTGGGCTCAATACTTGCGTGGTCGGGCTTACGTTCAAGAAGACTCCGACGATTGAAATTGACGATGGCGAAAAGCTGGAGCTTGTGATTGCGATTGGCAATGGGGAGACGCAGGGCGTGCAGCACCCGATGAAGCCTGTGACGCGAATTGCGCCGGATTACGATCAATCTCCGGATTGGTTCAAGAAGGGAATTGACTGCGTGATGCTTGCGCCGTCGGCTTTGAACCAGTTCAAGGCTAAATTTAGCGTTGACGAGAGTGGCCGCGTTTTTGCGGAGAAGCGTTTGGGCTTTTTTAGCAAGGTCGATCTTGGAATTTTCAAGTATTTCTTTGAAATTGGCTCTGGCAAGGAAATTTTCCGCCGTTCCATGCAAACTTTGCGCAGTTCAGACACGATTTAGCGTTATTTTGTCATGCCCGATTTAATCTCTTTGATCACTTAGTGCTTTGACGCTTTGCGTCAGCATCTTCGGCTCAATCATGACAGTCTGCAAGCAGCCTGTCGCGACACTCGCCTTGAATGCAACTAGCACTTATGTGAGCATGATCCGCGTATGGGGAGGGCATCGCCTTCTTGAGCTTGAAAAAAAGGAGATTCCCGCTCGGAGGCGGGAATGACAGATTAGGTTTAAATTTTTTTTTAAATTTTATGGTAACACTTTTGAATACCTCCGGTGTTACATAAACGTGAAAAGCCTAGAAACCTTAAAAAAAGCAGGATTTGCAAAGATTTACGAGAAGTACGCGCCTATGGTCTATAGGCGCTGCTTGCAACTCCTTCGCGATGACGCTGAAGCTAGCGACCTCATGCAAGACGTTTTTTTGCGGATTTACTCTGCATCGGAACGCCTGGATATGGAATCGCCGAGCAGCCTTTTGTGGAATACGGCAACGAGACTTTGCCTCAACCGCATTCGTGACAAGCGCCGTCGTGGACTTGACGTAGATTCTTCTAGCCTGCTTTTGAGCATCGCCTGTGCCGAAGACGAGCATGACGATTACGAAACGAAAAATGTGCTGGCAAAGCTCTTTTCGAAGGAACCCGAATCTAGCCGCACAATGGCAGTCCTCCATTTTGTCGATGGAATGACGCTCGAAGAGACTGCCCGTGAAGTGGGGCTCTCGGTAAGCGGTGTGCGCAAGCGTTTGCGCGGGTTACAGGCCAAAGTTAAAACTCTGGAGGTTCAGTGATGATTCCCGATTGGAAATTAGAACGATTCCTGACTGGCGATTTGCCGGAAGAAGAAATGAATAAGCTTCGCGAGCTTGAAGCGGATGATGCGGTATTTGCAAATCGCGTAAAAATGCTCCGCGAAGACAACAAGGCAATTTTGAGCAAGTTGCCGTTTGAAACGCTTGCCGCGAATCTTGGAACGGATGCTGCTGAGGAAGGTCGCGCGAATCTTGGAACGGGTGCTGCCGGGATTGCCGCGAAAAATGCTGCGAAAAATGCGGTGCGCTTCACGCTCGTGAAATTTGCGGCTGCGGCGATGTTCGTTTTTGCGATTGCCTTGGTCGCGTTCTTTGCCCAGCGCGAAACTTCCGTGATGAACGAACGCGTGGGTGGCGATGTCGCCGCTGTCAATGGTTCGCAAAACACGCAGGTTGCTCTTGCCGAAAATGAATCCGACACGCGAATCAAGGGACTTGACGCCCGCATGGAAGTATGGAAAAAGACTCCTGCCGGGATTGTCCAGCTGAACGATCTTGATTCTGTCGGCGAAGGCGATGAAATCCAGTTGCGCTATGCCGTTCCTGAAAAATGCTTTGGACTCCTTTTTAGCATGGACGGCAATGGCGCTCTGACTCTCCACATGGGCGATGGCGTGAAGGCGATTGAACTTGCTCCGGGCAAGATGAATTCTCTCCCGTTTGCGTACAAGCTTGATGATGCTCCGTACTTTGAAAAGTTCTTCTTCGTGACTTCTCCCAAGGAGTTTGCGGTTGAAGAAAATGATGTTGATAAGTTGCTTAAGAGAAGCGACGTGAAGGTGATTGGTTTTACTCTCAAGAAGGTGGGTAAATAATGTTTATGATGTCGAATAAGGCTTTTGGGGTGTTGTCTGGTTTGTCTTTTGCATTTATGCTCATTTTGTTGGTTTTTGCATCTAATGCGAATGCCGCAAATGCGACGACAGAGGGCCGTATCAATCGCTATGTTGTTGCCGTGAGTGCCAATAACGGTGGTGCAGGCCGTCCGATGCTTCGCTATGCGGAAAGTGATGCCCGTTCGTTTGCCAAGGTGCTCAAGGAAATGGGAGGTGTGCTCCCGCAGAACGTGATTCTTGTGAAGGAACCGTCTGTTGTTGCTTTGCAAAAGGAATTTGCGAATCTCGATGCAAAAATTTTGCAGGACAAGGCGTCTAACGGCCGCGACGAAGTGCTCGTCTATTACAGTGGTCATGCTGATGAAAAGGGCCTTCGCTTGGGCGAAGAAACGTATGCCTGGAAAGACTTGCGCAATCGCATTGACGCCCTCAGTGCCGATGTAAAGATTGCAGTGATTGATGCTTGCGGTTCTGGTGCAATTACCCGTGTGAAGGGCGGTAAGGCGGTGCCTGCTTTTATGGTTGACCAGAGCAGCGACATGAAGGGCTATGCGTTTATCACGAGCAGTACGCAAGATGAATCTAGCCAGGAAAGCGATAAGCTCAAGGGTTCGTTCTTTACGCACTCGCTTGTGAGCGGTCTCCGTGGCGCAGGCGACTTGAGTAGCGATGGCCGCGTGACGCTCTCGGAAGCGTACCAGTTCGCGTTCAATGAAACATTGCAAAAGACGGAAACGACGCTGGGTGGCGCACAGCATCCGAGCCGTGATATGAACCTTGCGGGTACGGGTGACGTGGTGATGACCGATTTGCGTGCGACAAGCGCAGGTCTCGATTTGGACGAAAGCGTTGGCGGTCGACTTTACATTCGCGATGCCGATGGCGAACTCGTTGCAGAACTCAATAAAAAGCAAGGTCATGCGATGAGCCTTGGCCTCCCGGCAGGAAATTACACGGTGAATCTCCAGCAGAAGACCGATTACATGGGTGCAACTGTTGCTCTTGTGAACGGCAAGCGCGAAAAGATTTCGATGGGCAATTTCACGAGTGTTGTGGCTGAACAGACGGTGTTCCGTGGCGAAATTGGCGGCAATAGAAGTTGTCCAGGCGGCGATACGATTGCTTGCTCGCTTGATTCCCTGGATCATAACGGTAAGTTCCGTACGACGTTTAACTTCGTGAATACGGATAGCGATCCGCGTAAGGGCTTGCAGTTGGGCTTGTTCGTTACGCGTACGAAGGATTACATGTTGGGTACGCAGGTGAGCTTGTTTGCAAATATTGCTCAAAAGGAAATGCACGGCTTGCAGGCGACAACGATTGTGAACGTGGCAAAAGACCACTTTGAAGGCGCTCAGCTTTCGTCTGTGGCTAACTATGCAGGGTCTTTTGATGGTGCGCAGGTGAGCTCGGTTGTGAACATTGCGAAGGACAAGTCCTCGGGTGCGCAGATTGGTGTCGTGAACGTGGCCGTTGATTCGCTGAATGGTTTGCAGGTCTCTGCTGGTGTGAACTACGCTCGTGCTACGGATTTGCAGGTGACGGCTGGCTTGAACGTGGCTCAGGCGGCAAAGATGCAAGTTGTTGCAGGTGTCAACTATGCCACGAATTCTAAGCTCCAGATTGCGGCTGGTGTGAACGCAACCCATGTTAACGAACATCTTCAGGTCGGCGTTGTCAACTACGCGACTAAGGAAAAGGGTCGCCAGTGGGGTATTGTCAATATCTGCGCTCATTGCGAAAAGTCTCCGGTTGGCATCATCAACGTTGTCGGAAACGGCGTGTGGAGCGTGACGCCTTACATCAACGAAATGGGTGCGCTTGGTGGATCAGTTCATTTGGGTACGGCTTATTTCTATACGAATATTGAATGGGCCGCATTCTTCAAGAAAGGGCATATCTTTAAGGAATTCGAAAAGTTCTATGAACACGGTGTTGGTATCGGTACCCAGTTCGGAAAATACGGAAGCCATTGGGAACTGGAATACACGTTCTTCAACGTCTACGATAAATTTGGAGTGGACGAAGATGATTGGAAGTCTGGATACCACCATCGCGGTCGCGTTGGTTATGTGTACCAGGTGTTCCCGGGTTTTGGCCTCTCAGTGGGCGGTACGCTGAACTTGACGAGTGAAGGCTATTTGAATAAGCTGTTGCTCAAGCCGCTTGGCGATTACCACGATGACGTAAGCTGCAATAGCCATAAAGGTCGCTGGTGGCCGGGATTCTACGCAGGCCTTACCATCGGACGATTCTAGTTACTTTGTCATCCCCGATTTAATCGGGGATCTCTTGTTATCTGCTGTCATGCCCGCCGGAGCTTGTGCTGAGCGCAGTCGAAGTAAGTGGGCATCTCCTGTATGCTCTTGTCATCCCCGACTTGTTCGGGGATCTCCTTTTGTATGAAAAATTTTGAGTTTACTATAAATTTTTAAATTTTTTGAATTATGTGGTAACACTTTTTGTACCTTGAGGTGTTCCATTGGGGAAAGGTTTAGGAACTGTAATGAGTTTTATGTTGAAAATTGTTGTTTTTGTGTCGATGATGGTTGCGTTTGCCGCAGCCCACGAACGTATTATCTTCAATGGAATTGTTCAGGATGACTCGTTTGAAGCTCACGAAAAGCTAAATGTCGAAATTCTCGAAACGGGCGAGTCTTTGCAGACGACCGTGGGGGCGCCCTTTAGCGTTGTCCTCCCTGCCGATACGCTTTGGAACATTTGTGTGACGAACTCCGATACTTCTGGTGCCGAAAAAGAAAAATGCTATGAACTCCTGTATTTTGGTAATGATAGCACGTTCAGCAAAACGCTTGGTCCCAACGAAGTCACGGTTGAAGATACAATTTTGAACGGTCGTGCTGAAGCGCAAGCGGAGCCGAAGGTTCCGACTGCAAACTCCGATAGCACATCTGATGTCGATGTGGAAAAACTTCTCGCTTCGGGCGGCGCAAATTCCAAGGTGACCGAACTCAAAAAAGTCGTGGTGCAGTTGCGCCGCCGCCCCAAACGCAAGCCGGGTGAATCTGTTGTTTCCGCAAAGTCCATCAAGCGCATGCCGGGCCTTGCCGAAGCCGATGTCATCAAGAGCATCCAGGCGCTCCCGGGCGTTGTCGCCAGTTCCGATTTCAGTTCCAAGATTTACGTGCGCGGTGGCGCTGCCGACCAGAATCTCTTCTTGTTTGATAATGCGGTCGTCTATTCTCCGGTGCATTTCTTTGGGCTTTTTAGCACGTTCCTCGTCGAAGGTATTGACGATGTGCAGTTCTATAAGAGCGGATTCCCGGCGCAGTACGGCAACCGTTTAAGTTCTGTGCTCAAAATGGAAGGTCGTGCGGGCGGTCAGGATTCTGTCGAAGAATGGTTTAGCAAGTCGAGCATCAAAATCAGTACGTTTGCGGCTCAACTCCATACCGAAGGTCATAAGGGGCCTGCCCGCTGGGTGTTTGCGGGTCGTACGACTTACATCGGCTACATTCTCGATTTGTGCAATGCCATTGGCCTCTTGGATTTGGATCTGGATTATGAGTTCACGGACTTGCAGGGAACGTTTATGTACGATTTCTCTAAAGATACGCGCCTCAAGTTAAGTTTCTATATCGGAAAGGACCGCTTGGAATATGACCCGCTTTACATGGACTGGGGTAACACGGCAATCCCGCTGGGAATATACCATCGCATCAATGATAAATGGGATTACAATGCAACGCTTGCTTTTAGTGAATTTTACCAGACGATGAAAATTGGCGACTTCATGTCGATTAAGATGGAACTTTATTCTTTTGCGGGTAAGCAATGGCTGAATTACCGTGGTATAGATAATCATACGTTTACCTTTGGATATGAACTGGAATATACAAGGGAACGTTATCAGGAACAGATGGCGACAATCAGCGTGGCAGATGTTGAAAAACCGTTCCACCATGTCGCTTATGCGCAGGACGCTTGGAAGATTTCTCCGGATTACTTATTGCAATATGGCTTGCGTTTGAATTATCAGTCTGCGGCGCAACATTTTGGTGTAGAACCACGCCTCTCGCTGAATGTTAATTTGGATGATACCAAGTCGTTGGAACTTTATGGTGGCTACTACTTGCAGTACATGAATTCAATTGTCTATACGGATCAGGAAACCTTAAACGAGTTTTATTATCCGGTGACAACGACAACGGATGGCCGCCATATTAAACCGGCATCATCGTGGCTCTTTGCGGCGGAATACAGTCAACGAGATCTTTTCGAAGGCTATGACTTTACCGCAGGGGTTTATTACAAAACGCAAAGCAACTTGAATACGTTTGCTGTGGAATCGGATAGTAGTGATGATTCGAACTCAAAGAATATGGTGTTGGCCGATAACTTTGGTACGGCAGACGGTTATTCCATGGGCTACGAACTTTCTCTCCGTAAAGATAAAGGTTGGTGGTTTGGCGGAATCAACTGGAGCCAGAGTATCAGCGTGGCAAGAGTCAACGATGGTTCTAAACCGTATTTCCCGAGCTGGCATCAGCCCTATGCTTTGAAGCTGGATCTTGGCATTAACTGGAAAGGTGGTGAAGATGCCTTGTGGCAACACAAGAAAAAGGGTCGTTATTTCCGTTCGTCACTAGCGCTTAAATATTCATCGGGTATGCCGATTAGCGAATATAAGGGATACTACATGGCCAAGGAAATTGGTTCCCAGAAATATTCGGATAATATAGTCGTGGTGCCAGGAAGTCGCAATGCGGGGCGCCAGACGGACTACTTTAGAATTGACCTGAAGGCAATTGATATTGGTCGCGAAGGCAAGTGGAATTTTAGCTGGACGATTATCAACTTGACCGATCACGATAATATGTTCTTTACCTTCTACGATACGCGTAAAACGCCTCCGAAGAAAACCTCAATTTCTCAGTTCCCCTTTTTACCGATTATGCTGAATTATGAATACTATTTCTAGACAAATCCTTATATTGACGGCAATTCTTTTAGCGGCTTGCGATTTTCACGGCCCGTGGGAATACTATCCAGAAGAACGTGAAACCTACGTGGGAATTTATACGTACGGGTACGTTCTTGAAAATGCATCTCCGTATATCTGCTTCTCGAAAGTGTATCAGCTCGATGAAGTTTCTACGGAAAATTTTGATTTTTATGAATCCGCCAATGTGACTGTCGAAGGTCGCTTTGCTGGCAGTAAAGGCAATGGCGAAATAAGCGAGGTAACACTTCACTCTGTTGGAAATGGATGCTTTTCTTACTATGGCGCTAGGTCTTCATATTACGACTTTGCATACAAGGGTATAGCTGGTGAAACCTATAAATTGAACGCCTCCTTTAAGTGGGATAGCGCCGGTCAAATGGTGACTTCTACGTACAAGGCTACAGCGACAATCCCGAATTCTGTCAAGGTTGAGGGACTGAATATCCCGCTACAGGATGGTAGCTATAAGTGGGAAACTTACAAAGTCGGTAAAATATTTGCAATTGATTTTTTGGAATATCCGATGGATATGGAATTTATCCGCGTTGCTCTAGATTATGATAATTCTGCTCGGGGCGTCCTTATGATTCTAAATTATGGTATGGACAATGGAGAATCTCCGAATACGACGATTAATCATTTGATGGAAGGGCTTTCTAAAGAGGATTCCCATGGCTATAGAGGCGTTTCAATTCACGATCCGTTGGAAACGCAACAGAATCTTGGCTTTACGTCAAACCGCGTTGTTGCTGGAAATAAAATGCTCGATACGCTGTACCTGACGAATATGGTTATTCCTTTAGGGAGTTCTTCGATTGATATTTATACGACGGACGGTTCATATATTGACTATGTGGACAAAGTTAAACAGTCTGCCTCGGATTCACGTGTTGAACCGGAATCCAATATTGAAAACGGTATGGGTGTCTTTTTTGGCGCTGCCAAGACTTCGTTTAAAATAGATATGGGCTTTGATGAAGGCGAATATATTAGTATGTTCCACATGGCTGATAGGCATTGCTATAATGAAGATGTTAATGAAACAACAAGGGGATGTCGTCTTTTTGTCGATGTGATGTGTTCGGGAATGCTTTCAAATCGGAATATGGCACACTTAGATTTGATTGATGCGAATAAAGAATCGTATAAGTATTATTTATGGGGTGACGATTACGAAGTGAGTAAAGATTGTTATGCGTCTAACGTGAAAGCGGCAATGTTGCTGGGTTCATCAACGTGGTCTGAGTTTTTACCGGATACCATTAAGCCCGAAGATAAATCGAAAGCTTATGCAGATGGCCTTAAGCGCTACTGCGTTACAAGCGGTTTTGAAGACAATAAAATTGCAAGTTGTGGAGCGCTTAAAACAAGGTGCCTCGAAAGTAAGGAAAAAAATGAATGTAATACCTATATGTGGCAATGGTGTTCCGATCGCAATTGGGATTATGAAACATTCCCGCAATGTGGACCAGCCTTGGTGAACCGCTTTGTTGTGGATAGTCTGAAATCGTCTGTTTGGGAAAAGGAAGTGAAAAACTGGTGTGAAAGTCCCTGTAGTGAAAAATACTCTCTTTGCGAAGAATTGGGCTACGAACAAGAAAATCGTAAAGAATGTCTTAGGTCTATAAGGGTAGAGAGTTATACGACAGGAGTGGTCGATAGTTATATGTCGAATGATTTAGTTAGTGTTATGCGTTAAAGGTGTTTGTTCGAAAGAAAGTTAAATTTTTGTTTTTTCTGGTGACAGATTTTAATAGCTTAGGTGTTACATAGGTGAATATGAAAAAGAAACTTGTTATTTTTGTGATGTCAGCCTTTTTGGCGGTGAATGCCTTTGCAGACTACGAGTCCGAAATTCGAGACTTGAAACTGCAAAAGGAAAAGCTGAATTCTGAAATTCAAAATTTGAACACACGAATCGCATCAACGGATTCGATGCTGCGTGCAGATGCATCACATCGCCAGTTGCTTGAACAGCGCTACAAGGCGGATGTGGAACGCCGCAATCTGGAAATTGATAGCCTGAATGCCAAAATTCGCAAGGTGGCCGCTAGCCTCCAGCAGGAGCGCAACAAGCAGGCTCGCGCGAAGAACAAGAGCGATAACGTGGCCGCAAAACGCCGTGCATTGCGCGGTGAACTTGCCAAAATCTGTAAACAGCTCGAAGTCCAAATTGCGCAGACGCTCCCGTGGGAACGCGACAAGCGCCTTGATCGTGCAAAATCTTTGACGCGTGAAATCGAAAGCGGAAACGTGACCGAAGAAGAAGCATTTTCTCGCATGAAGTCGCTCGTGAATGAAGAAATCAAGTTTGGCGATGAAGTTTCTGTGGTCAACAACCCGCTCACTCGCAAAAATGGCGAAATTGTAAACGCAACGATTCTCCGCGTAGGGAACCAGTGGATGGTCTATGTCGATGAAAACGGAGCCTCTTACGGTCGCCTGGAACGTAAGCTGGAAAACGATAAGATTGTTTATGAATGGAACGAAGAATTGAATCTTGAGGAACGCGCCGCTGTGAAACTTGCCATCGATGTGAAGCAGGCTAAAAAGCCACCTCAGATTGTAAAATTGCCTGTAAGCCTTTCTGTTGTGGGAGGCGTGAGATGATTTTAGACGAAAGAACGGGCGTAGCCCTACAGACGAAAGACGAGAGTATTATGAATTGTCATCCTGAGCGAAACGTAGTGAAGTCGAAGGATCTAGTGAAGTTTTTTGCAATTGTCATGATGCTCGCCTCTTCTGCTTTTGCTTGGCCATGGTCCAGCGACAAGAAAAGCGCCGAAGACGAAGCCCGTATCAAGGATTCCTTGTTGCAAATCGAAGTGCGCAATTTGCAACGCGAAGTCGAAACGCTTACCCGCATCCGCATGCAAAAAGCCGATTCTCTTGAAAAGCTCGATGCCAAGCATTGGAGCAATCGTTATGCCGAATCGCAGTTGACCGAAGAACACCAGAATAAAACGCGTGAACTGGACGGTCGCTATTCCAAACTCTCGACAGATCTTGGCCGCGTCACCGAAGAAGTGATGGCAAACAAAAATGTCACCGAAGAAGCGGAAGAAAAGTCCAAGAGCGAAGAAATTGCATTCGACGCGCTCAACACGCAAGTGAAGCTTTCGATTGAAAAGACGCTTGGCGATGTGGCGGGCGATTATCCGGTCGGGATGAACAAGCGCCTTTTGAACTTGAAACGCGCCAGTGCCGAAGCCGAAAAGAATGTGCCGAATACAATTGCTGCGGTGCAGGGCTATATGGCAGATTTGCTTGCCCGTCACGAAGTCACTTACACGCAGTCTTACGGTGCTGAACTTTCGCAGGTCGGTACGCGCCCGGATGTGAGCGTGAATCGTTTGCGCCTAGGAACGGTGTTCCTCGGCGAAGTGGCGAACGACAATGGCGATGTGCAGGCGTTGTTGCGCTCTGGTGCTTTGCAGGGCAAGGTCTTTGAATGGAATGCAAATTTGCCCACGGAAATGGCGGCAAATATCAAGTCTGCCGTGAACCAGGCGGGCTCGGTGGCAAGTGCTGCAACGGACGCGCAGGCTACTATCGCGATTCCGTTGGATGTGCTGCAGAACAAGGCCATCAAGAATTCTATCACCGATACGAAGGAACTCACTTGGACTGAAGAATTCAAGGCTTTCTTCAAGAAGGGCGGTATCGTGATGTATCCGTTGATGCTCGTGGCGATTATTGCACTCCTCCTGTTCCTTGAACGTTTCGTGATGCTTTCTTACCGTGGTCATCTCGGCCGTCGCTTCACCAAGAAGATGGATGCGCTTATTGCCGAGAAAAAGTACGAAGAAGCTGCTAATCTCTGCCTTAAGAAAGAGACGAGTCTTGCAATGGTGCTTTTTGCGGTGCTGAACAAGGTGAACGATACGCGTGAAAATGCGGAACGCTCCCTGCAAGAGGCTTTGCTCCGTGAACAGCCGAAATTGGAACGCCGCATGGGCCTTCTGGCTGCGATGGGAACGATCGCTCCGCTCTTGGGCTTGCTCGGTACGGTGACGGGTATTATCACGCTCTTTACTGTGATTACCGAAGTTGGGACGAATGACGCTCGCGTGCTTGCGGGCGGTATTTCCGAAGCTCTTGTCACGACGGAAATGGGCCTTGTCATTGCAATCCCTGTGATGATTTTGCATGGGCTCCTGAGCGAAAAGATTGAAAAAATCACCAGCGAACTCTACGTGCAAAGTACTTCGCTTATGAATAAAGTCTTTGGAAAGGAAAGTAAGTAAAATACGTCATTGCGAGTTGAAAACGCGGCAATCTCATCTGAATGAATTATGACTGATTTTCATTACATATTCATAGAATCTCTGCGGAATACGTATGAGGCGGGTGGCGTAGTAATGCTACCCATCCTCTTGTCGGGCGTTGTTGGATTCTATTTCCTTTTCTCGAGCTGGTTTCGCATCGGTAGCGATTTTTTCAGGAAGGATATCACTAAAGTTGTGAGGCGCATGCAGCGCGGCTTGACCGGTGAAAGAGCTGTTGCTGGAGCCGAATCTTACTCTGATGAACAACGTGTGCAGATGACTTTGACAAACCTTCGCAAACGCGGTGGATTCCTTTCAAGAGAACTTTCTTACGCGATTGAAATTGCGCAAAAAAATTATGACGAATTTCGCGATTACATGCAAGTACGCATGATGAAAAGTGTGCGCTACATGGAACAAGGGAACCACATTGTTTCTGTGATGGCTGCAGCCGCTCCGCTCTTGGGCCTGCTTGGAACGGTCACGGGAATGGTCTCGACTTTTGAGGTGATCACGTTGTATGGAAACCAGAACCCGGTGCTGATGGCGGATGGAATTTCAGAAGCCTTGATTTCGACGCAGAGCGGGCTCTTGATTGCGTTCCCGCTGACTCTTATGAAACAGCGTTTGGACGAACGCATTGAAATCTTGAAGCAGGAAATGGAACTTGGCGCAACGGTAATCGACAACTATTTTGCAACCCGAGCTGGACAACGTCATTGCGAGCCGTAGGCGAAGCAATCTAAAGGATTTGTTATGGAATTTAATTTACCGAGAAGAAAACAGAAAGACGTGGGCATTGAAATGGGTCCGCTGATGGATATCGTGTTCATCTTGCTCATCTTTTTTGTGGTGACGTCGTCGTTCACTCGCGAAACGGGTGTGGATGTGACGAAACCGCAGGCGCAATCGGCGAGCCAACTTGAAAAAGAAAACTTGCTCATAGCCATCACGCGCGAAGGGACGATTCACATGAATGAACGCCAGGTGGATTTGGCGAGCCTGCAAGACATCTTGAAACAGTCTCTTGCGAAAGCGCCCGACCGCGAAGCCGTCGTGATTGCGGACAAGGAATCCGAAACCGGCGTGCTCGTTCAGGTCATCGATATGTGCAATTTGGCCGGCGTCAAAAAAGTCTCCATCGCCGCCCAAGCAGAGTAACTGAGTGAATAATGCGAAAGTTTGTAAAAAAGTTTTTAAAGCGTTTTACAATCCTTCTCGCGGCGATTCTTGCGAGCATGGTTCTCGTATTCTCCGTGACGATGGCGAACTTGTTCTTGACGGGTAAAATCTTCCACGAAAAGAAATTCGTCAAGACCGAAGTCTCCGTGAAAAAAGTTGAAGAAGTCGAAAAGAAGATTGAGAAAAAACACACGGCACGCAAGCCAAACCGCCAAAAGTCGAATTCGCGCTCGCCCAAAGCGGGACCGCGTTTTGCCATGGCTCTTGGCGCCGTTTCAGGAACTGCGGGTGCTGCCATCAATAGCGAGCTCGTTGCCGATTTTCGAGGTGGTGCTCTGTCCACTGAAAAAGGCGATGTCGATAAAAAGCCCGAAAGCCGCTCTGTCGCAAACTTTCAGGTGCCGCCGCAAATCCGAGACCGCGAAATAGATGCCATGCTTCGTCTCAGTTTCTGTGTGGATGTTGGCGGACGCGCGTATGATATCAAAGTCATCGAAGAATCTCCCGCAGGTTCAGGGCTTGCGCAAGCGG
Source organism: Fibrobacter sp. UWB2 (assembly GCF_002210425.1). Classification (NCBI taxonomy): domain Bacteria; kingdom Pseudomonadati; phylum Fibrobacterota; class Fibrobacteria; order Fibrobacterales; family Fibrobacteraceae; genus Fibrobacter; species Fibrobacter sp. UWB2. The sequence goes on from NZ_MWQK01000006.1 coordinate 27,450, forward strand.
GGAAGGATGCTATTGCTCGTATGACTTTTGCTCCCGCCGAAAAGGACGGCAAAGCCGTTGCTTTCTGCGGCATGGAACAACCCTTCGAAGTGAAGTTTAGAGACTAGTATGAAAGTGTTTATTCTTGTTTTGCTTTTTGTAATTTCGTCGTTTGCAGCGCAATCTTCCTTTGACTTGATGGATCGCGCGAACGCCCTTTATCGCAGTGGAAAATTCAAGCAAGCTATCCTCTTGTACCGCAAGGCCGAAGCCCGCGGCGCCGATCCCGTTGCCGTGAGTTTCAACATCGCCAATAGCTATTACCAGATGGACAAATATCCCGAGGCGGCCGCCGCCTACCGCAAGGCTGTGGACTATTCCGAAGGCAATTTTGCACCCGCACTTTTCAATATGGCTAGCGTCTACTTCCGCTTAAAACAATTCCCGGAATGCATTGCCGTTTACCACCGTGCGCTCAAACTCGACCCCGATAACATTTCCGGCTGGCTTTACCTCGGTGAGGCTTACTCCAAAACCGGCGACAAAGTCGGAGCCCTCCGCGCCATCGAAAATGCTTACCGCCTCGACAAAAATGACATCAGCATCGTTTACCAGCTCTCCGAAGCGAACATTGCTCTGAATGACTTTGACCGAGCCGTTGCCGTAATTCGCGAAGGCTACACGCTCCATCCCGAAGAATCCGATTTCTTAGTTTATCTTGGTGATGTTTACCGCCTGAACAAGAATTTTGAAGAAAGCGCCAACGCCTACCGCGAAGCCCTCAGCGTGAAAATTGACGACACGCAAATTATGTACAAGCTTGCCGATGTCCTTGCCGAAGACAAAAAGCCCTACATCGCCATGGAAATCTTAAATAACATTTTGCAAATCAAGCCCGTTTTTTCCGATGCCGCCATCTTCATGGGAAACCTCGCATACGATGCCAAGTTCTATGATCGCGCCGAATATGCCTACGAGCTTGCTGCTAAAAACGGGAATGCCGAAGCCGTCTTTGGTTTCAAGAATATGGCCTACGATGTCCACGCGCAAAAACGCACAGAAGAATCCGTGCGCCTCTTGAATGTCGCTTTAAAATATTTCCCTGACGACGCCACTCTCACGGCGGACTTGCTCGAAATTCAGTCCGGAAAGTGAATGGCCGCAGTGGATTATTTTAGCAGTTTATTTTCTCCGATAGATTCTAGCACGGTCATCTGCGAAATCGCAATCTGATTCAGTTTTTGCAACCGCTCTGGTTGTGGCAAGCCTTCCTTGATCAGAACTGAATTTAACGACTCCATGTTCGAAAGGCAAATTAGCTGGTTTACTGTTGCATAATCGCGGACGTTGCCTTGCAAATCGTCATGCGCATTGCGCCATTCTTTAGCAGTAAATCCAAATAAAGCAACATTTAAAACATCTGCTTCATTAGCGTAAACCATATTCACTTGCTGTTTTGTGAGTGTTGCCGGGATCAAATTCTGTTTGATGGTGTCCGTATGAATGTGGTAGTTGATTTTAGAGAGCTCACGGCGTACAGACCAGCCGAACTTGGCTTGTTCAGCTTCTTTGAGGCGTTGGTATTCGCGAACCAATAATAGTTGAAATCTGGGGCTAATCCACATTCCGAAATGATACGCTATATCTCTATGTGCAAAAGTTCCGCCATATCGTCCTGTTTTGGCTACAATTCCTTGAGCATTTGTTGAGAGTATCCATTGCTTAGCCGAAAGAACAAAATTGTTGCTTCCTGCAGCATTTTTAATTGTACCGAATTCGGTATAATTAAAATTCGGGTTGTACAAAGACTCCCATTCTCCTAGATATTCAATGGTGTTTTTATTGCTCAGCCATTTGAATATGATGTGTTCTTGCATTTGACTATGGGCCATGTCGGTCAACGAAATGTAGTCGTCATTGCCGATTCTCTGTACGGAAATTTCTGCATCCATAACCTTTATTTTCATCGTCGCCTCCCTGCGGACAAACATAAAAACCACAGTGTTTGAAAAATTTGAGCACTAGAACATTTGTTCACTAATGAATGTAATCCTTTTAGAGATTGTTGTCAAGATTTTTCTGAAAATGTTCGCAAAAAAAAACGGCGGTTTTGCCGCCGTGAATGTTCGAAATTTTTAACTCTACTCTTTTATGTTCTCTTTGCAGAACGGGCGAGTTTTTTTGGGTGGCGACAAAGTAAAGGCGTAGAGTCCGTCTTCCTTTCTAAACCACTCGGATTCGAGTGGTTTAAAATTGGGATTATACAGCTTTTCCCAAAGCCATAGGAATTACTAAAGTTTTAACTTCGCTCAAAAAGAGCCACTATAAGACAGAAAGCTCTCGCCGAAGTGGAACGCCTCATCGACTGGGAAACGGAACTTGGCCGCGTGGACTCCATCAAGATATTCCTCAAGAACCACCCCAAGTCCGCAGTCCTCAAGAAGCTCACGACCGAAATGGACGCGCTTATCGCCAAGGGCGACAACGCCGCGAAAACGGAAATCAAGGAACTGCTCAAGAAAGCGGAAACGAGAAGGAAGGAAATCGAATACAAGGAAGGACTCGAACGCCTCAAGAAAATCAAGGCTGGCATCAAGTCCGGCTCAAGCGTCCCGTTCTCGACAAACATCAGCATCGACGACCTTCGCGCCCTCAAGGGCGACAAGTTGCCTCCCACGCTCGGACACCTTGATACAGCCATCGAGAAATATAAGAAGGGACATTACTACGGCTCGGCGACAAAGAAACACGCCGCAGAAATCGAGGCGACGATGCGCGAGCTGTTCCAGAAGCACGACTTGGGGATGCACATAGAAGACGACCTGCTTGAAAAGGTTTTCAACAGCCATTTCAAAAACACCTTCGAGACAGGAAGCTCCGGCGGGTATAGCGGCCCGTCGCTAAACGCGGACGGTTCAATCAAGCAGAGCCATTTGAGACTATCCGCAGCACACAAGCTCTTTGACCTGGGTTCAACGGAAAAGGCGAACCAGCTCAATATCTCGCAGTACGAAAAGTACGGCAACCTTCTCGACCATGACAAGCTACGTGAGGCGACGACGCACAACCGCGCCACCCAATACGGAAATGTCGCGGTACGTTTCAAGAAGGACAAAGTGACCTGCACATGGACGGCTGGCGACAGCCTAAGCGAAAGATACCAGCCCAGTCTCGTCACCGACCCGAAAGCGGTTTCCTACGACGACATGTATGAAAGCAAGCTGCCAGTGAAGGGAACGCAGACGAACGACATGACGAAATTCCGCAGCGACAACATCAGCAGCTATCTTGAACTGCAATTTCACGGCGATGTGACGGTCGATTGCGTGGAGTCGCTGACGTTCCCTTACGACCTAACAGAAAAGGCGAAGTCCAAGTATCTAGGCTTCGCCCAAAAGTGGAAATCCATCGGAACAGAGGTTTTTTACATAAAAAACGGCAAGCTGGAGAAGCTCTAGTTGCAGATTATTGTCTTTGCTTAGACAAGTATTCATTCAAGGCTTTATTGCAAGACCCATAGCTGGTATAACGCAATGAGCTAACTTGATTTGCTGGATTTTTAGTTCCTTCGAGCACGACTCTGTAATCCCCATAAAGTTCTATGCACTCGTATGCAACAGGAGTCTTTTTGCCATTTAAGTAATTATCCAAATCGCGATTGCAGGATTTATAGTTTGAGTAGCGTTTCGAGCTAACTTGATTTGCCGGATTTTTAGTTCCCGCAAGCACGACTCTAAAATCTCCATAAAGTTCTATGCACTCGTATTCAACGGGAGTCTTTTTGCCATTTAAGTAATTATCCAAATCGCGATTGCAGGATTTATAGTTTGAGTAGCGTTTCGAGCTAACTTGATTTGCCGGATTTTTAGTTCCCGCAAGCACGACTCTAAAATCTCCATAAAGTTCTATGCACTCGTATTCAACGGGAGTCTTTTTGCCATTTAAGTAATTATCCAAATCGCGATTGCAGGATTTATAGTTTGAATAACGTTTTGAACTAACTTGATTTGCCGGATTTTTAGTTCCCGCAAGCACAACTCTAAAATCCCCGTAAAGTTCTATGCACTCATATTCAACGGGAGTCTTTTTACCATTTAGGTAATTATCCAAATCGCGATTGCAGGATTTATAGCTTGAGTAGCGTTTTGAGCTAACTTGATTTGCTGGATTTTTAGTTCCTTCGAGCACGACTCTGTAATCCCCATAAAGTTCTATGCACTCGTATGCGATAGGAGTCTTTTTACCATTTAGGTAATTTTCCAAATCACGATTGCAGGATTTATAGCTTGAATAACGTTTTGTACTGACTTGATTCGCTGTATTTTTAGTCCCTTCAATTACAACTCTATAATCTCCATAAAGCTCTATGCACTCATAATCCGTTGCATAAAGACAAGCAGATAAAAGGAGATACACTGAAAGAAATTTCTTTAGCATAAAGGGCCTTTATGACATTCAAGATTTAATCTTTGTCCCAATGGGGAAAACCAGCCGGGTCAACATAATCGCAGTCAATGACTTTATCTTGAGGATTCAAGTCTAAAGTTTGCTTTTTGACTTTCTTGACTTTGCATGGAACGTTATATTTTTCCATGAGCTTTTCCAAGTCTTTATCCATATATACCTTGTATGGAACGATGATAATAAATCTGCTCTTTCGGTTGCCCTTCAATCGCTATATCATAGTAACTGTGCGGTGTCATATATTTTTCAGTCAACGTGACAAAACAAGGGTGTTGCGTTGCAAAGACAAAAATTCCGCTTTCCTGCAACAGTTCATAAACAGCCATAAGAAGTGGTTCAATATCCGTAATATCCATAATTGCCATATTAGAAACTGCTTTCGTAAAGGCTCGATTTCTTTTTAATTCTAATATACTTTTTCTATCGGTCGCATCCGCCACACAAAATTCAATTTGTTTTGCATATTGTGATTGCCGTCTTTTAGCCAATTCTATCATTTTTTTGCTGTAATCAAAAGCGACAACCGAAGGGCGTGTCCGCACAGGGACATCTTGAAATTGAAGGTACTACACCAGCCGATTGAGGGATGAAACGAAAAATCCGAGGCAGAGAGATATTCTCTTCCTCGGATTTTTTTATTTCAATAGACTCTCCGCCTCGAACTTGGTATATTGTGTTGCTGAGAAATGCGGTGCCATACACCACACATGGTTCGGAAAGTATGCTGTGAAAAAATTGCATCTTTTTTAATGCTGTCAGCGGTCTTTCCCTCTTTTCTCTTGTACGCATTGTATCGTCAGAGGCGTGGTTCAGAGCTTCCTTGTAACCCAGAGAGCAACGACCTGTATGTTTGGCTTCAGGAAGCCGCCCGCATCGACGAAGAAGAATATTCCTTCCATGGCATCCATACTGTCGATTTTCCAGTTCCCGGAGGGCCTGTAATTACAATAATTCTTCCTCGCTCCATTTTCGCCCTTCCTTCAACTTCGTGCTCTGTTCACCTTTTCACAACGATTCAATAGGCAAATTATGCTGCTTCAGAAAAGACAGCTTATCCCAATATCCTCTCTGAAACAGAATTTTACCATTCACAACATGGAAGAAGCCGCATCCCCGCAGTCCCAGAGGGTCCTTCCATTCTAAAATCGCCCACTGTCCATCTTCAAAGATATTCTCTACAATGGCAGTCATATCGGCAGTGGCAAATTCTGCTGTAAACATTTCACGGATTGCATCTATCCCAATCACGGGATCATTGGTCACCTGATGATTGGTTGCGTTATCATGGTACAAGCTCATAATTGCCTCTACATCATGGTTGTTAAAGGCATCTACCCATTTACATACTATTTCTTTTGGCCGTAACATAAATATTTCCTCCATATATCGTTAGCTGCTGTTTTCAAGATACACGATTCATGTAACATCACAATTCCCGCCGTTTCCACTGATCCAGGGCAGCTGCGACACAAATACCTGCCACAACGATCGTTAAGACGAGATAGGGAAGGTGGAAACCGTGCAGTGCTACCTCGTACACATCAAAATAACGCAATGGGGTCAGGTAGTCCAGGAAATGATTTCCTGTGTACTCGGCAGTAAAGGCCAACCCATAGGCAGCCAGCATGGAAATTGTTCCTGTCCGCACCGCAGCCTTATAGGATCGAAGCACACTGGAAAACAGCAGACCCAGGGCAAAAAAGAGAGTCTGGGTAAAGAACATTCCCATCGTTGTGGAAAGCACCGCTCCCGGCTGATCCAGACCGCCCAAAGGAAGAACGATCGTGAAATAATTACACACGCCGCTGAACAGGGCGAACACCAGCAGGTTCACTGCCGAAACGATCACCTTCGCCAGAACAATGGTTTTCCGCTTCACAGGCTTTGTGAACAGGTATTCCGATGTTCCGAATTTCTTTTCCCTTGCCACACAGGACAGTCCCAAAGACATGGCATAAGGAAACGCCAGCAGTCCCTCCCAGAAATAGATGCACACATACCAGCCGGTGGATGTCGTCAAGTCGCCTTTGACTCCGAACATGATCATGATCAGTCTCGGAAATTGGCTGACCATCGCTGCCATTTCATCCAGACTGTCCCGTAGGGACAGAAGCTCAAAATAGCAGAAACCGCACAGAAGCAGCATGATTCCCAGCCAGATCAGCAAAAGTCTTCTGGTTTGGCGGAATTCATTTTTAATCAATGTTTTCATGTTCACACCTCCTTAGCTGCGGAACTGAATGTCTTTTTTCAGAAAGACACCGTAAGAAAGCACCAAAAACAAGGCAAACAGCAGCACGCACCACCCAAGATACCGGAGGTCATAGAAGCCGGCTTTGGAGATCTCGGCGGCTCCGAAGAACGAGTAGGGAGACAGAAAACTGATAGCCCGGTTACTGACGATGTTGGAGAAGCTGGTAATGCAATACTCAACGAACACAACCAAACCGGCAGTCAGCAGCGGACTGCGGTTGCGGGAAAACAAAACTCCCACCATCAGCCCCATTGCAGCGAAGAACAGCGTCACAAGGGTCAGGGACAGGGCAATCAGGAAAAACTCTCCCCAAGGAGTTCCGGAACGGAATGTTGCCATGGCGAAAAGGGAAGCCAGCAGATACGCCGCACCCACGATCGCCACGCCGACAAACACCGTCCATGCCTTTGCCCAATAAATTGCTTTCCGGGGAAAGGGCTTTGTAAACAGGTATTCCGAGGTTCCTTCCGTACATTCTCTGGTGTGAATGGAAATGCCGAAGTGCATCCCGAAAACGCCGGAGGCAATCATGAAAAAGCTGGTCAGGAACCCGTAAATACCCAGCGGAGAGGTCAGGTATTCCATCGATACGCCGACGCTCCTGTAAAAGTCCGTGGTGCCCATGGTTTCAAAGAGTTCCACGGAGGCCGCATCCAGAAAGCTGTAATAAGTCGGTGTCATGAAAAAGATGCACGCAGCCAAGGCGATGGCCCAGCCCAGGATATAGGTTCGATGCCTTCTCAGTTCATATTTCAAAATGACCATGCCTGACACCTCCTTACGCATAGTAGTGCAGGAAGATCTCCTCCAAAGAGGGTTCTTCCAAAAGCACATCGTCCAAATGCAGCAGGTGAAGCTTGTCAATGATCGCCGTGATATTGCCGTTATACACAAAGGAAACAGAGGTCTTGTCAGGACTCTCGGTGTAGTTGGCAATGCCGGGCAGGCCCCAGAACTCACGGGGGATGGCCGTTTCAGCGGTAAGGCTGACCTTTTTATAGCCGCTTTCCCGCAGCTCTCGGATGGACTGAATGCCCACGAGCTTGCCCTCTTTTAAGATCGCCACCCGGTCACACAGCTTCTGCACCTCACTGAGGACATGGGAGGAGAAGAAAATGGTGGTTCCCCGGCTGTTCTCCTCCTTCAGAATATCGTAGAAAGCCTGCTGGATCAACGGGTCTAAGCCGCTGGTGGGTTCGTCCATGATCAGCAGCTTGGGCGAGGTCATGACGGCAGACACGATCCCCACCTTCTTCTTGTTGCCCAGAGACAGGTCTGCGATTTTCCGGGTCAGATCCAGATTGAGGCGCTCGGAGAGCTCATACATTTTCGTTTCGCAATTCATGCCGTACAGGTCTGCGCTGTATTGCAGCAGTTCCCGCACCTTCATGTTTTCATAATAGCTGTTTTCGCTGGGAAGATAGCCCACATCTCTGGCAATGACACTGGCCTTGGTCTGGCAGTCCAGGCCGAAAATAGATGCGCTGCCGCCGCTGGGATGGATCAGGCCCATCAGGGTGCGGATGGTGGTGGATTTTCCCGCACCGTTTGGGCCAATGAAGCCGAAAAACTCGCCCTGGTCAACAGAGAAGCTAAGTCCGTCAATTCCCCGATGTTTCCCATAGTGCTTGGTCAGCTTTTCCAAAACAATGATTGGCTCGCTCATTTCAGATACTCCTCCTTATAAAAATTTTTCCGCAGAATTGCGATGTTCTTCTCAAAATCATCCATGACGGTCTCAAAGTCAAAAGCATTTGCCCCACGGTACCGGGCCGCATATCCCTCGCCCATCAGAAGCAGCATCTGAAATACCGGCCGGGCATCCTCCGGGTTTTTGAATTTCAAAGCGTCCTCCTCCCGAAGAACCATATCGTTTCTGAAGCTGCAGGCTTCCTCTGTCAGAATCACCAGCGCATCGGCTACTTCGGGAGAAGTTTCTTCCCAGACGCTGGTAATAAACTGCAGGGTGAAGGGCTGATTTTGGAAGCTCTCCATTTCCATGCGGCTGGATGCCAGGATCCTGTCGAACAAATCCGTTTTGGAATCCAGATGTGCTTTTTCAAATATTTCTTCAATGACCTTTTTACAGTATTCCAGCAGATAAATATAGAGCTGTTTTTTGCTTCCGAAATACTGAAACATGGATGCCTTGGAGATATGAGCAGCCACTGCAATATCATTGACGGATGCTTTTTCATAACCAAATTTTCCGAAGCACTGAAGTGCTGCGTTCAGGATCGTCATTTTCTTTTCTTCCGTCAGCGCCAAAAATTTTTCCACTTTGATCCCTGCCTTTCAACGAAATAACCGAATCGGTTATTTATAATATAACACCAATAACCGATTCGGTCAACCCTAAAGATAAACAAAAAGAGGGTGAGTTTTCCAACTCATCCTCTTTCGTGGAGCCTCCCGGACTTGAACCGGGAACCAACGGGTTTACGTTTGTGATGCTTTCGCACCTCCGTGGACTATGTCTTCGCCATGCCCTTGCGGGTTTAGACGTGGGAGGCTTGTGCGGTCATTAAGCAGGCTCTACTGCTCCGCTAGTCTCTACACCTTCCAGGAGTGTACCCCTGGCTCGGCTCGGCGTTGCCGTGCAGCGTTTCCGCTGGTTAGGTTTCACCGATTTCTTCCCATTCGCATCCAGCTCTTTCAAGCTGGTGCCACAATTTTTATGAGTCCGACGCTCTAACCGATTGAGCTAAGGCTCCGAGCGCAAAGATAGGTTTTAACTCCGCTCAAAAAGAGCCCCTATAAGACCTGCTTCTGAATATACCTTATTTTATGCGGCTTCGCAAACGATTTTGCTTTGGAAAAATCAGAAAAATTGAATAGATTCTTGTATTTTGGGCCAATTTTGGGGAGGCTTTGTACTTTTTTGCTAGTGAAGTGTTGAAATCCATAGTTGACAAAATAAACGATTTTGCTAACGGTTGTTTGCAAAATTTGCAAAGTTTCGCTTTTTGAAAATTCTCTATTGTAGATTAGAACCTCCAAACTTAATGGAGGTGTAATTATGAATCAATCTATTCCTGAAAAGCTAAAAGGCAAAACCTACATCGACCCGAGAACCGATACCGGATTCAAGAGCCTGTTCGCTAGCAAGGATGCCATCAAGGACTTCGTTGATGGAATCTTGCACCTGAAAGGCGACGACCAAATCAAGAATCTGAATTACTCGTTTGAACATACGTTAAGATTTATGATTCCCGAAGAGCGGAAAGTCATTTTGGATGCTTTCGCGACTACGGGTTCTAAGCGTTTCCTTAATATTGAAATGCAGAAGGCAGACCACAGTTTCTTTATCGACCGAACCATATTGTACAAAGCGTTCTTGATTATAAAAGGCAAGCATGAAATGGATAAATCAGAAGAATTTAAAACGCTCACAAAAGAAGAAAAGGAATACCGGCGTTATGAAATTCCCGAAACAATATCCATTTGGATTTGTGATTTTGAATTGCCGTACTGCATGGAAAAATACATTGATGAATGGGCTATTTATAGCAAGGAAGTGTTGAATGGAGGAGTCGTCGAGACGTTATTCCCCAAAAATAAGTATATTATTGTAAGTCTGCCGAAGTTTAATAAAACCGCAGACGAGGTAAAAGATCCTGTTGACGCTTGGCTCTATGTGCTCAAACACGCGCATGAGGGCGAACCGCTTCCTGACTTTGGGAATGGAATCGTCAACGACGCCTTGAACCGCATCAAAATTGAAAACTTGGACAAAACCACTCTGAACGAACTGGAGCGAGAAATGATTGCAAAAGAAGAAATAGAATGTCGTTTGGCTGGTGCCAAGATTGAGACTCGATTTGAAATGGTCGATGCGATGCTTGCTAATGATATTCCTATTGAAAAAATCGCTATTATTTCCGGTATTTCTCTGGACGAAATTAAAAAGCGCAGAGCGCAGCGCTGATGTTCAGTCCGGAAAGTGACTAGATTTCACTTTTTTATTTTTCATTGCAGAGCGGGCGCGCAATTTTGGGGGCTTTGCGGGCCAATTGCTCGATCGTAATGCCCGTGAAGTAGTCCTTGATGATTTTGGCCAAGTCCTTCCACATTGGGAGTGTCGGGCAGACGTCTGCACGGTCGCAACCGTTTTTCCCGTCAGCAACGCATTCCACCGGGCTAATGGAAGTCTCAATGACACTCAGGATTTCCCAGACCGTGAGTTCAGCCGCTGGCTTTGCAAGCTTGTAGCCGCCGCCTTTGCCGCGTGCGCCTTCGAGCACGTTGTTCTTTACGAGGACTCCAAGAATCGCTTCGAGATATTTTTCGGAAAGTCCCTGACGTTCTGCCAGGTTGTGCAGTGGGTGGAATTCGGCTTCGCCGTTTTCTGCCATATCAATAATAACGCGAATGGCGTATCGACCTTTCGTAGATACTCTCATGATTCTTTGACTCCTTTGAACCATAATATACATATAATTACAATTATTGTAAATTTTTTCCTACAACTTTAGTTGGCTTTTTTCAGCTCTACAGCCTCCCTTTACATATTTTTTTACTATCAGTGGTCAAAAAAAATTTCTATATTGCCTCGCATTATGGCAAAAATTCTCTTTAAAAAGCAGTTATCTCCCGCGGTATTCCAATTCCGCGTCCACGCCCCGCTGATCGCGCAAGAACGTAAGGCAGGACAATTTATCATCCTCCAGACGAACAAGGACAATGGTGAACGCGTTCCGCTCACCATCGCCGATGCCGATACTGAAGAAGGTTCTATCACCCTCATTTTCCAGACGGTTGGCAAGACGACGACTGAACTCTCCAAGTTCGAAGTCGGTGACGATATCCCGGTCTTGGTTGGCCCGCTCGGTTCTCCGACCCATATCGACAACTTTGGTCACGTGGTCTGCGTTTGCGGTGGTGTCGGTATTGCCCCGATGCACCCGATTGTCCAGGCTCTCAAGGCTGCAGGTAACAAGGTCACCATCATCATGGGTGCCCGTAACGAAAGCCTCTTCCTCATGAAGGAAGAAATGACCGCTCTCGCTGACAACATCATTTTCATGACCGACGACGGTTCTTATGGCCGCAAGGGTCTCGTGACCGAACCGCTTAAGGAACTTTGCGAAGACACCAAGGGCAAGCCGGACATGGTCATCGCTATCGGTCCTCCGATCATGATGAAGTTCTGCGCTCTCACCACCAAGCCGTATGGTGTGAAGACTGTCGTTAGCCTCAACAGCATCATGGTCGATGGTACTGGCATGTGCGGTGGTTGCCGCGTCACTATCGGTGGCAAGACGAAGTTCGTCTGCGTCGATGGTCCGGAATTCGACGGCCACGAAGTCGACTGGAACAACATGCTCCAGCGTATGGGCGCTTTCAAGCCCCAGGAACAGGAAGCATTGCACCGCTTCGGTGCCAATGACGGTCACAAGTGCAACATCGACAAGATGGCTGATGCCAAGGCTAAGGAGAGCAAATAATGTCTGAACATATGACTCGCGAACAGTTGGACGCCGCCGCCAAGGTGGAACTTGAAAAGATTAAGGCTCTTCCGCAGCCGCTCAAGCCGAAGGACAAGACTGCTATCCCGGCTCAGCCGATGCCGCAGCTCGAACCGTCCTATCGCGCACGCGTGATGGAAGAAGTGGCTCAGGGTTATACCGAAGCTCAGGCTATCGTCGAAGCTAACCGCTGCCTCGCCTGTAAGAAGCCGTTCTGTGTCGAAAGCTGCCCGGTGCACATCGACATTCCGGCCTTCATCGCAAAGATTGCCGAAGGCGACTTCAAGGCTGCTATTGCAAAGATTAAGGAAACGAGCTTGCTCCCGGCTATCTGCGGTCGTGTTTGCCCGCAGGAACGTCAGTGCCAGATGAACTGCACCATGGGCAAGATGCACAAGGACGTGAACCAGGCTGTCGCAATCGGTCGCTTGGAACGCTTTGCTGCTGACTATGAACGCAACAACGGTGGTGCTACGGTTCCGGCTGTTAAGCCTGCAACGGGCAAGAAGGTGGCTGTGATCGGTTCCGGTCCTGCCGGCTTGGTCGTCGCTGCTGACGTCCGCCGCGAAGGCCACGACGTGACCATCTTCGAAGCTTTCCACAAGCTCGGTGGCGTGGTCCGCTATGGTATTCCTGAATTCCGTCTTCCGAAGAAGATTGTGGACAAGGAAATTGAATCTCTCGCCGCTATGGGCGTGAAGTTCGAAACGAACTTTGTGATTGGCCGTACCCGCAAGCTCAAGGACCTCATCGAAAAGGATGGCTTTGACGCTGTGTTCGTCGGTACCGGTGCCGGTCTTCCGTTGTTCATGAACATCGAAGGTGAAAACCTCGTCGGTGTGTTCGCTGCTAACGAATACCTCACCCGCGCAAACCTCATGCGCGCCTACGACAAGGAAAATGCCGATACGCCGATGTGGCCGGGCAAGAACGTTGTCGTCCTCGGTGGTGGTAACGTCGCTATGGACGCTGCCCGTATGGCTCTCCGCCTCGGTGCAGAAAAGGTCCGCATCATTTACCGTCGTAGCATGAACGAACTTCCGGCCCGTAAGGAAGAAGTTCTCCACGCTCAGGAAGAAGGTGTCGAATTCTGCGTCTTGCAGAACCCGGCCAAGATTCTTGGCGACGAAGCCGGTCACGTCCGTGGCATGCTCGTCGACAAGTACGAACTCGGCGAACCCGACGAAAAGGGCCGTCCGCGTCCGGTCAAGGTCGAAGGCGCAAGCTTCGAAATTGAATGCGACACCGTGCTCGTTGCTATCGGTAACGGTTCCAACCCGCTCATCAGCAACACCACGCCGGAACTCTCCGTCGACAAGAAGGGTCACATCCTTCTCGAAGATGCAACCGCCAACAAGACCTTTATGGAAAAGGTCTACGCCGGTGGTGACATCGTGCTCGGCGCAGCAACCGTGATCCTCGCCATGGGCGAAGGTCGTCGTGCTGCTGCAGGCATCAATGAGTTCTTGAAGAAGTAATTCTTGCTTGGACTGTCATTCCGGCCTCCGTGCCGGAATCGCCTTACGCATTTTAAAAGAGGATGGCTTCGGCCATCCTTTTTTGCTTTCGTTCCTTTTTGTCAATTCTTCCTTTTTTGTGACATCGCCTTTTTGCGAATCTTTTGATTATATTCATAGTGGGGGTATTTAAGGAGATGTTATGGTTCAATCAAAATTTTTGGGAATTGCCTGTGGCGTAGCGATGCTTGCAGGCGCCGTTTCTGCAGCGACTCTTCCGACCGCAAAGGATGTTCAGGCCAAGATGGGCATGGGCTTCAACATCGGTAACTCGATGGAAGTGCCGAATAGCCCGACTTTATGGGGCAATCCGTTCCCAACGCAGGCGTTGCTCGATTCCGTGAAGGCGGCAGGCTTCAACACGGTGCGTATCCCTTGCGCTTGGGATAGCCACACGAGTGGTGGCAAGGTCACTGAAACTTGGCTCGATTCCGTGAAGACGGTTGTTGATTACGCGATGCGCGCGGGCCTCTACACGATTTTGAACATCCACCACGAAGGTGAGGGTGGCTGGTTCCAGAGCAACATCGGCACGAACGTCAATAGCAACATCGACAACAAGATGAAAACTTACTGGACGCAGATTGCGAACAAGTTTAAGAACTACAACGAACGCTTGCTCTTTGCGGGCGCAAACGAACCCGGCCCGAATGTGAACACGTGGACATCGCAGCATGTGTCTACGCTTATGCACTATTACCAGACGTTCATTGATGCAGTACGTGCTACGGGTGGCAACAACGAAACCCGAACCTTGATTATCCAGGGCCTCAATACCGACATCGACAAGTCGGTCAAAAGTGCTCCGGTAAGCACCTTCCCGAAGGACAAGGTCGAAGGCCGCTTGATGTTCGAAGTGCATTACTACGACCCGTACCAGTACACGCTCATGACGAGCCCGCAGGACTGGGGTGCTCCAGGTGGTGAAATGATTCAGCCGCAGTACTATTATGGCGATTACACCAAGGCTAGCGAACCCAAACGCAACGCGGGTTACAATGCCTGGGCGGGCTCTGTTGATTCCAAGCTCGGGAGCATCGTGCATCCGCAGGAACAGTTTGCCAAGATGAAGACGAATTACGTGGATAAGGGCTACCCGGTCATTGTCGGTGAATTTGGTGCAAATGTCCGCTCTCCGGAATTGAGCGGTTCCGACCTGAATCTCCACAAGCAGGGCCGCGTGCAATGGCACAAGGATGTTGTTTCTGCCGCCAAGCAGTATGGCCTCACCCCGATTCTCTGGGATATGGGCAACGAAAGCAATTCCGGCTATGACAACATGGCCTACATTCGCCGTCAATCATCACCGGTGGGTAAGGTTCTCGAAACAGACGTTATCAACGCTATGCGCGGTGTGTATGGTCTCGGCAATTACGTGAACAATGGTGTCACGCACGTTGAAAATTTTATCACGGGCGGCACGGAAACGCCGTCTAGCTCGAGCGCGCCCGCCTCTAGTTCTAGCGTCGCAGTTTCTAGCTCCAGCGAAATTACGCAGTCTAGCAGCTCGGCTACAATTGCTTTGCCGACCGTTCTCGCGGGCGCTCAGGTGAATCTCCATCGTGCCGGCAATACGCTTTATGCATCCGGCGATATTATGCTCTTCGACATGAACGGAAACCTCGTCCGCTCCACGAATAACGTGTCCGCCGGGCAGGCCCAAATGCAGCTGCATGGTCTCCGCCAAGGCAATTACATCGCCAAGTGCAAAAATAGTGTTTTGCAAGTCAAGATTCGCTAAATTGCTATACTTGCGCGTTTTTATTGAACATGCCCCGGCCCCCATGCCGGGGCTTTCTCGTAGCCATAAGTCCTTTATTTCCCGCTATTATACAAACTGTATAATATAGACTTTACGTCTCCTAAAAAATCGAAAATATTGCTTTCTCGTCAGCAAAATAAAATTTCCCGTATAATACAAATATTGACTTCTGTATTGTAAAAATTTATTTTAAAACCCATGAAGTCTATTTTCGAGTACCGCGATTACCATCTCTATTTGCAGGATTATTACGACGAACGCAAACGTCTCGGAGCGTTCTCGTGGCGTGAATTTTGCCGGAATGCAGGGTTTTCTTCGCCGAATTTTTTAAAGCTTGTTAGCATGGGGCAGAGCAAGCTCAGTAAGATTAAGGCTTGCCAGGTGGCGAAATCGATGGGACTCGTCGATTACGAAGAACAGTATTTTTACCAGCTTGTAGCCTATGGTAATGCGGATAACAACGAAACTCAAAGAGCCGCGTTCCTCGAAATGGAGCGTATTGCCTTGGAACACCAGGTCCGTGTTGTCGACAAAGAGGCGCTTCAATATTATGAATCCTGGAAGTATCCGGTTATTCGCGAACTCGCTCCGTTGATGCCTGGGGCAACGCCTCGTGACCTTGCCGAAGAATGCAAGGAATACGTATCTGCCGAAGAGATTAGCGACGTCTTGGATTTCCTCGTCAAGGCCGGATTTTTGAAAAAAGAGGATAATGGAGCTTATACTCAGACAGCCCAAACTATTATTGGGTCCAAGGAGGCGCTCCCTATCGCCATTCGCGCTATGCACAAGGAAATGGCCATTATGGCTGCCCGCGCTGTGGACCGCTATTCTGCAAATGAACGATTCTTTAATGGTGTTACGCTTAGCGTGAATCAGGATGCGTACAACAGAATTGTCGAAGAAATCAAGGCTTGTTGCAAGAAGGTTGTCGCTATCGCCAACGAAAATAGTACCTTTGACCAGGTTTGCCGTATCAACTTTCAATTTTTTCCACTCACGGATAAAATAACGGGGAAGAAATATGCTAAATGAATTTATTTACTTGGTTGGAATTCTTTTGCCGTTTGCTGTAGTCGCATGTTCTAGTGGGACGGTTGATCCGAATGCGAATCCTTTTGCGTATACCGACGAAAGCAGCTCTTCAATTTCATCTAGCGGTTATTCCCGTTCGGATGATAATATCTATATCAACAATCCCGCTAATGATGGAGTCTTTGTCGTTAAGCAGGGCGTTCAGGTCTTAGAAAAAGAAAAACTTTACACGGTCACGTTTGAAAAAGAAGCAACGACCAAGTATACGATTGTTGAAGTGACTGTTGGAGTTGATAGACAAAGCGAAGGCACGATTGCGGTGTACTCCGAAGAAAAGGGCGCCTCGGCATCTTGTGAAATTGACGAGAAAAATTATTCTTCCCAGTTTAAGATTGGGCAAAATAATCGTGTGGAAAGAAGTATAAAGCTGGATAAATTTGGCAGCGGTTGCGATGAACTTTTTGAACAGTTCAAAAAGCTTTGCTTGCTCCAAAGTGTAAATGATGAACTCAGTGGCGCCTGCGACGACAATGGAACTCTCGAAGCCTATTGTGCCTATGTCGACGAAACAGCCGTATTTGACACCCTCTTGGACGAATTTACCATGGAATCCAAAACGAATTGCGGTGACAATAGCGTTCAAATCGATTCTTTTGGAATTTAGCCCTTTGTCAAATCAGCAAAACTAATTGATTAAACCCCATTCTTAACGCCCGCGCGCCAATCTATTTTCTAAGTAAGGACGGTGCTTTTTCTTTGAGCTTGTCATGCCCGCCACCGAGCGGGCATCTCCTTTATGACAAAAAGATGAAGCCGATACAAAAAAGGTGGCTCTTATGAAGTTAGGATGGTTTGGTAAACATTTTCGCACGGCGCTCGCTTTGACGGGGCTTGCGTGCGGTCTCGGATTTTCACAGGATGTGCTTTACCCCGACATGTTCGCGTTGTCGGATGTGCAGCTTTTGGACGGCGTTTTGAAGGAACGCCAGGACTTGAACGTCGAAACGCTTCTCAGCTACGATGTCGATCGTTTGCTTGCTCCGTTCTACGAAGAAGCGGGAATGAGGCCCAAGGCTTCTAAGTTCCCGAACTGGGCGGGTCTTGATGGCCACGTGCTTGGGCATTATCTGAGTGCCTTGGCCATGCATTATGCCGATAACGATGACGTCCAAGTCAAGGAACGCCTCGAATACATCTTGAAAGAACTCAAGACGATTCAGGACCAAAATTCCAAGGACAATAACTTCAAGGGTTACATTAGCGGCGTGCCGAACGGCAAGCAAATGTGGCTCAAGATGAAGAATGGCGATGCTGGCGCACAAAACGGCTATTGGGTGCCGTGGTACAATATCCACAAGCTTTATGCGGGTTTGCGCGACGCTTATGTTTATGCGGGCTATGAACAGGCAAAGACGATGTTCCTCGCGCTTTGCGACTGGGGCATTTCGATTACGAACGGCCTGAACGATTCCAAGATGCAACAGATGCTCGGCACGGAACACGGCGGCATGCCCGAAGTTTACGCCGATGCCTACAAGCTCACGAAAGACGAAAAGTACCTGAATGCGGCCAAGAAGTGGTCGCACCAGTGGCTTTTGAATCCGATGTCGCAGGGCAATGACAACTTGACGAATGTCCACGCGAATACGCAGGTGCCGAAGGTTGTGGGTTTTGCCCGCATTGCTGAACTTTCCGGCGATGAAAAGTATAAGAAAGGCTCCGATTTCTTCTGGCAGACGGTCGTGAACAAACGCAGTATCGCCATTGGCGGCAACAGCATTTCGGAACATTTCCCGGCGCTCAACAATCACAAAAAATTCATCGAAGAACGTGAAGGACCAGAATCCTGTAATACGTACAACATGCTCAAGTTGACGGAACGTCTGTTCAACATCAAGCACGATGCGCATTACACCGACTTCTACGAACGCGCCCTCTTCAATCACATCCTTTCGACAATCCACCCGACACATGGCGGCTACGTGTACTTTACGCCGGCTCGTCCGCGCCATTACCGCGTGTATTCCAAGGTCAATGCGGGCATGTGGTGCTGCGTGGGTTCGGGCATGGAAAACCCGGCAAAGTACAACCAGTTTATTTATACGAAAGACAAGGACGCTCTCTATGTGAACCTCTTTGCGGCTTCCGTCTTGAATTGGAAAGACAAGAGCGTCAAAATCAAGCAGGAGACCGCCTTCCCGAAGGGCGAAAGTTCCAAGTTTACGATTACCGGTAGCGGTGAATTTGACATGCAGATCCGCCACCCGTACTGGGTCAAGGAAGGTGAATTCAAGGTCATCGTCAATGGCGATACCGTCGTGAAAAAATCGACGCCGTCGAGCTACGTTTCGGCAGGGAAGTCCTGGAAGTCGGGCGATGTCGTTGAAGTGCTTTACCCGATGTACACGCACGTCGAGGATTTGCCGGGCGTGACGGATTACGTGGCGCTTTTGCATGGCCCGATAGTACTTTCGGCAAAGACGGGTACGGCTAACCTGAACGGCCTTGTCGCCGATGATGGTCGCTGGAGCCACATTGCCTCCGGTGCGCTGGAATCGCTGGACCAGGCGCCGATGCTTGCAAGCAAAAAAGAAGATATCCCCTCGAAAGTGGAACCCGTGAAGGGCGAACCGCTGCACTTCAAGGCGCCTTACCTCTTCGCAAAGCAAAAAGACGCAAACCTGCTTTTGCAGCCCTTCTACGAAGTGCATGACGCCCGTTACATGATGTACTGGATGGTGCTTACGGACCCGAGCATTCTCGACCGCCTTGAAAAAGAGCAAAAAGAAGCCTTGGCGCTTGACGAAAAGACTGTCGATAAGGTCGCTCCGGGCGAGCAGCAGCCGGAAGTAGACCACAAGATGAAAATCGAAAATTCCACTTCCGGCACGCACCAAGGTGAATTCTACCGCGATGCTGGTAAGTGCTCCGGCGGCGATGGCGGCCTCATCAGCTACGAATTCGAGACGAATAGCGAAGATTCCTTGAGTCTTATGGTGCGTTACTGGGGTAACGAAGGCTGCACGCGTACATTCGACATCACGATTGACGATGAAAAGCTAACGACCGAAACGATTTCGAACCGCTGGAAAAAAGATGAATTCGTGAACGTGACTTACCCGATTCCGGACAAAATGGTGAAGGGCAAAAAGATTGTGCGTATCTCCTTCTCGGCAAGCTCTGGAATGGTGGGCGGCATCTATAGCGTGCGCCTTCTCCGCAACAAGCCAAAGCCCGTCGTAGAAGATCCGCCGATAAGCATCAAGTCGGTCGCTGCCGCAAAACAAGGCCTTCGCGTGCGTGCTGACCGACAAACGCTCCAAATCGCATCTCCGAGCGCTCTTTCCCGCACGATGAACGTAAAAATTTATTCAATGGACGGGCGCCTGAAACTCACGCAAATGCTCCCCGCAGGCGCAAGCGAGTTTAACGTCGATATTGCAGGCCTCAAAAACGGCAATTACATTGTTCGCCTTTTCCAAGATGGCCTCGTTCGCGGCTACACGCTATTCAATAAAAACGGCCTTTAGATATTACACTCCTAATACCAAGAAGTCCTCGCTCCGCGAGGACTTTTATCATTCCGCTTCTGTGGAATCCTTCACGCAACGAACGGATAAAGCAGATGTTTTATCTTCACCTTTGTAAGCGGCATTTCCGCTTTTACTAGAAAAACAGAAAACTCCTGCAATTTCGTAATAATTATTGGTTCCTGTTTCATCTAATACATTTGTCCCTTGTAAAGGGGTCCAAAAACATGTGATTTCTCCGATATTGTTGTTTTTGTCTTGGTTCTTTTTTGTTCCTGCAGGAAGTAATCCAAAATCAAAAATATCTGTTCCATTACCATCGTCAATCCATTCGCTAGTACTTTTTAAATCAATTGTATTTACCAAGTCTAACAAAATAAACCATTCATTTACTGATGGAATATGCCAATTTTCAGGACAAACTCCTAAAATATTAAAACCTTTGTATTTTTCAAAATTTGTTCCAATTTGCCAATTGACACCGAAACCACATTTTTCACAATCGTGAGTACAAGACTTTAAGCAATTGTCATTTTCTTCTTTAAAATAGGCTATGCTGTCCATAGCTGCCGCCCATGTATAAAGTCTTCCGTATTTTATGCAATTTTCAGGATCGTTATTATAACAATAGCTTGCTGAGTCTAATCCTTTAAGTGATAAAGGGTATGCGTAGTTTAAATTTTCAGCCATCCACGTTTGATTACCGATTGTTACAGTCTTATAAATTTGTCCATCACGTTTGTCGGTCATTACTCCATGTGAAACATATATCGAAGATGAGGATTGTTCTAAACTTGAAGAACTGATTTCAGAACTGCTGGTGGATACTTCGTTTGACGATGACGATTTGGCAATATCTGACGATGATTCTACGTCTTCAATCGATGAAGAAAAAGCTTCAATAGCGGAACATGATGAATTTTCTGCAAAAGAACTAGAGGGATTCTCGTCACTACAACCCCAAAATAAAATCCCAATAAGTAGACAAAAGAATACATTGCGCATAACGTCTCCAACTCTTACAAAAAATATATGATTTTTTCTTCCAAAATACTTCAATCACTCCATTCTGTTCGCCATTGCTCCACGGAGACTCCTTTTGTAACTTTCTATTAACTAAACGGCGTGAACAGCTGATATTTGCCGCCTACAAACCGCGTTTCTGTTACCGAAAATAAACATACGTTGCGGTTTCCTCAATGCGTTGTTGTGGTAACCAACATGTAATTATTTTTTTCAAGAACGAAAAAACTAGTTTTATTATTTTTAGCGTGGGTTCTACAGCCTGGAATAAAAAAATTGGGTGAAATTCGCCCAAATCCGTAATTAAAAAGCGGATTGTAATTTTTTTGTTAGTCCATTATTTACAAAATTGCGAGTGTGAAAGCCTTGTTTTTAAGTAGATTTTGGGAAAACGGGCTAAAAAAAGAATTAATTAACGGAGTTATTATGCTTGACCTTCTTGCTGTCCAGTCCAGCTCAACAAACGCAACGATTATTACGCTTGCATACACCTTGATTCTCGCGTTCGTCCTGTCTTCGACGATTGCATGGACTTACGAAAAGACGTTCCTCGGACTTTCGTACTCGCGAAACTTTGTGCAGGGCATCGTGCTCAGTGCAGTGGTCGCTGCCATGGTGATGCAGGCTATCGGTGATAACGTTGGTCGTGGTCTTGGCATGATGGGTGCTCTCTCGGTGGTCCGCTTCCGTACGAGCTTTAAGGACCCGCGCGATATCATGTTCATCTTCGCCGCTCTCGGCGCCGGTATCGGTTGCGGTGTTTACGCTTGGGGTGCCGCAGTCGGCGGTACAATCGCTTTCAGCTGTGTCGCATTCCTGCTTTCCCGCACGGGTCTTGGTACCAAGCACTTCTTTGACGGCATGCTCCGCTTTGCTCTCCCGAACGAACCCAAGGTTCGTGGCCAGGTCGAAGATATCATGAAGGGCAACTTGAAGACGTTTATTTTGATTACGATGCGTGAAGTCGATGGCGGTGCCCGCTTGGACGTCGCTTACCAGATTCGCCTTCGCGCAACAAAACCCGCTGCCGAAATTCTCACGCTTCTCTCGAAGGTTGAAGGCATTTCGGATGTCCAGTTCATGATGCAAGACGCTACGACGGAAATGTAAGGAGGTTTGAAAAATGAATAAGCTCGAAGATCTTCTCGACAATTTCTGGAATACCCACAAGAACAATGCGGGTGTCGCTTACGTCTATACCCACAAGCTTTCTATTGCCTGGGTGGCATGCGTCGTGTTTGCCGTGATGCTCGGCTTCATTTACCAGGGCAAGGCGGCCATGTTCCGTGGCATTGCCGAATCCAGCGAAACGATTATCAGCCTCCCGTCTCCGACCGAAATCGTCAAGATTTACGTGGTTCCGGGCCAGGAAGTCAAGCCGGGCGACACAATCGTGGTTATCAACCGTCCGGACCTCACGCTCCGCGTTGCCGAACTCACCCGTGAACTCGACGCTCTCGAAGGCCGCAGCAACTTGAGCTCTGCCGAAATCGACCAGAAGGTGGCCGAAGTCAAGGCGAACCTTGAATCTCGTCGCCTCACACTTTTGGCTGAAATTCGCAACCTTGAAGCGGAATATGAAAGCAACAAGGCTATTTCTGCCAAGCTCAAGAGCCTCTCGAACTCCAAGTCCAAGGCCGATGGCAACGATGCTATGGCTATGCGCATCAAGAGCCTCAAGAACGAACTTGCAGTTGCAACCAGGAGCGCCAACGAACAGATTGCCCTCCTCCGCGGTAGCAACAAACTCCAGAAGTCTAGCGGCAAGACCGAAGCTGCAAACATCCGCAAGGAACTCGCCGAACTTCGCAAACAGCAGAAGGAACTCACTCAGATTGCCAAGGAAAACTGGGTTGTCGGTGATGTGAACGTGCGCGATGGCGAAAAGGTCTCTAGCTTTGCCCCGATTGTGACGCTTGCCCACAAGTCCCCGACGCTTATCCGTGGCTACATCAACGAACAGATTTACGAAAACACGAACCTCGGCGAAGCCGTGAAGGTGACTTCCCTTACTGGTAAGGGCAAGGCCGTGATTGGCGAAGTGGTTGGCCTTTCGAGCCGCATCGTGCCGTTCCCGACCCGCATGTGGAAGATGCCGGAAATCCCGGTTTATGGCCGCGAAGTGACCATCAAGATCCCTGAAGAAAATAAGTTCTTGCTTGGCGAAATGGTGACCATCACCGAAACGAGCAAGCGCAACTTGGAAAAGCAGCAACAGAAGGCTAAGAAGTAATGAAGACTGTATCCTTTTTAACGCTCGCACTGACTGCGGCGGCAATCGCAAGCCCTCTCACATGGGAACGCCTGATCGAATCCGCTAAGGCAGATCCGAGGTACGAGGCTGCTGCAAAGCGTGCCGAGGCGACATCGAAAGAACGCAACCTCAAGCTTTGGGACAAGATTGAGCTCCGTTACCAGTTGGACGGCTTTAGCTTTGCCAAGCACGACTTTGAACTTCGCGTGACTCCGCAAGCTTTTGGCGAACGCGCTGCCGACAAGGCTCACTATGAGGCCGTTAAGAATTACCAGCAGGCTACTTTTGCCGTTGAACGTTCGATCCTCCTTTACGACCGTTACGAACGCGGCGTGCGCTATGTGCTTCGCCAGAAGATTAACGAAATCAACAAGCAACTTTTGCAGGTTATTCAGGACCGTATCGAGGTGCTCCACCTCAAGTCCGGTTCTGCTTCGTTCAATGCCGAAGACTTGATGACTTCACTCGAAAAGAGTGCCTCGCTTAAGGCTAACCTGCTTTCGGATAGCACGGCGCTCCGCGATGCCGAACTCAAGATGTTGAGCTGGGCTCCGGATTATGACAATGTCAATTTGGATTCCTCGTTCCTCCCGACGATGGAAGAACTTGCCGAATTCTTGAAGAATGGCGTGACTGTTGACGAAAGCTTCCCGCTTGTGGCTCTTGCCAAGGGCAAGCGCGATTCCGATATTTCCAAGGCACAACAGGATGCAAGCAAGGACCGCAACTACATTTCTCATGTCGGTGTTGGTTACTCGCTCCAGGTAGAATCCTTGATGGAAAAGTACAAGGATTTGGATGGCAGTGATATTATCAAGCCGGAGTATAAAAAGTATGAAGGCGAATGGAAAAGGGGAGCCTGCCCGACAGGCCTTACCTCTGATGGTGATTGCGCTATTTGGGATAACACTCATACAATTAGAAAACTTGTTCCCGAAACGGACAACCGCAAGACTGCGGACAAGTTCTTTGTAAACCTCGCTTTCCGCCTGCCGTTCTTCGATAGCAACAAGGACGCCTCCCTCCGCGAACAGGTCGAAAAGCTCGATGCCGAAAGCAAGTACTTGGACGAAGTCCGCGAAGTGAACCAGAAGGTCGCCCGCCTCACCGAAGAAGTCCTTACGCTTATCGACCAGTGGAAGGTCTTGAAGGACTATGCCGAACAGGTGAACGCTAGCGGCTTTATGGAACAGTTTGCACACAAGGCCGGTTCCGACCCGCTCCTTCTTCTCCGCGCCCGTGAAAGCGCTCTCGAAAGT
The DNA here is from genome assembly GCF_002210425.1 of Fibrobacter sp. UWB2. Classification (NCBI taxonomy): domain Bacteria; kingdom Pseudomonadati; phylum Fibrobacterota; class Fibrobacteria; order Fibrobacterales; family Fibrobacteraceae; genus Fibrobacter; species Fibrobacter sp. UWB2. The sequence goes on from NZ_MWQK01000006.1 coordinate 51,995, forward strand.
GACTTGAAGGCTGCAAAACTTGAATATGACATCTTTGCCCGCTATTTGGCTTTGCTGGATTACTCCGGCGCTCTTGCTCGTGAGGATGTCGTGAACCATCTTCGTGAAGGAATCAGGTAATTTATGGCTGAAGCCCGCGGATTTAGTCTTCTTGAACGCTTCGAACTGAAGTACCATATCCCCGTCGAATGGGCGGACCGGATTGGTGCGTTCTTGGCGCCGTATTGCGAAGAAGACTACTATTCCAAGATTACTCCGGGTGGATTCTACTGGATTACGAACCTCTACCTGGACACACCGACGTGGACGTTCCTCGGCTGGAAAAAGAAACAGCTCCTGGACCGTTTCAACATGCGTATCCGCACATACGGTGAACACCCCGCTCAGGATGGTACGTTCCATTTCGAAGTCAAACGCAAGATTCGTAACATCTGCTACAAGAGCCGTGCAACAATCAAGGGTATCAACCCCGGTGAAGTCTGGAATATGAAGCCCGAGGAATGGCCGTGCAAGAGCGATAAAGACCGCATGTACCTCAAGGATTTCTTGTACAAGACGGAACTCCATGGTGCACACCCGCGACTCCTTACGCAGTACAAGCGTCGTGCATGGTTTGGTCTTCGCGAAGAATACTCCCGCGTGACGATTGACACGGGCATGCGCTTCCGCGAAGAAAACGGCTTTGACTACACTGTGGACCCGCACTACATGCACTCCACGGGGCTCCCGCGATTCTTCCAGCCGGGTGCCGATGCCGTTCTTGAACTCAAGTGCCCGGCGGCCCAGATGCCGTACTGGATGTTCGACTTGATTCGGGCATTGAATTTAAAGCACGGTGCATTCTCCAAGTTCGGGAACGCCGCTGCAGAATGGAAAAGAGTTTACGAAAATCCGCGTCGTTTCAAGAGCCCGTACTGGACTCGACTTGCGGGAAATTTCTAAAATGGATTTAAACTATAAAACAAGGAAGGCGCTTATGAATACAAAAAAATGGCTTGCAGTAGGCACTTGCGTCACTGCTCTAGGTCTGTTCTCAGCCTGCTCCGATGATGAATCTAGTCCCGTAGTTCCTGTAACACCGGACAGTTCTTCTGCTATTGCTCCGGAAAGTAGCAATGCCAACCCGAACTCCTCTGCAGATGTTGGAGGATCTTCGTCTTCCGCTACGGCTCCTGTGCCGACTTCGAGTTCGGATGCTGAAGGTGTTGTCGATTCCTCATTCACCAACATGGGCGTTTCCGAAATCATGTACAATGCTCCGGGTGGTTCCGCTCTGGAATGGGTCGAAGTCTATATCAAGAAGGGCCCGGATATTACGGACATGCAGCTCAGCAACCTTCGCTTGGATGGGGCGGTTTCGTTTAACTTCCCGACGGGTTCCTTGAAATATGGCGAGTATGTCATTGTTACAAATGATGTCAATTTGTTCAACCAGACTTATGCTGGTAAACTTCCGGCCGGTTGCAAGGTTTATGGCCCGTGGGATAAGGACCCCAAGACTGGGGCTGTTGCAAAGCTCGTAAACGAAGGCGATGTTGTCGAAGTCAAGCTCAAGGGCGAAGGTGACGTGAGCGCCGCATTCAGTAGCCAGCCGCCTTGGCCAAGCCTTGCCGATGGCAAGGGCCGAACACTCGTGTATAGAGGTTCCGGCAACGAAGCCGACCCGAACTCTTGGGGCGCAAGCGCTGTCGAAAACGGCAGCCCATGTGCTGGTGGCGACAAGGTCCTCGATGCTTCGACGGTTCGCCTGAACGAAATCAAGCCGTATGCCCTTGGTGTGTCTGATGGTTGGGTTGAGCTTTACAACTCTGGTTCTGCTCCGGTCGATGTCAAGGGCTGGGAACTTGAATCCAAGTTGAAGGGCAAAAAGTGGACAGTCGGTGGTGCTAACACTGTTGTCCCGGCCAATGGATATTTGCTCCTTGAAGCGACTGCCGACGTGTTTGGCGAAGGTCTTTTCTTAAGCGACAATGGCGATGAAATTTACTTGTTCGAAGCTGTTGCAGGGACCCGCACCGGTAAGGAAACGAGCTTGCTTATTTCTGCCGGTAAGCAGTCCAGTGGCATTGTCGAAGTGGCTGGCGGTACGGTGGCTCAGGGTGCTATGGCTACGGAAACTCCGGGTGCAGCAAACTCTGCGCTTAAGGCCGGCCCGATTTTCATTAGCGAAATCCATTATCATGAAAATGAAAATGATTTGAATGACTTGGAATTCCTTGAACTGGTGAACAAGGGGGATGCTCCGGTAACGCTTGTTGAAAATGTCAATAACGTACCGCAGGGCTGGAAGATTGAAGGCGTCAATATGGAGTTTGCCGCAACAGACGTTATTGCCGCTGGTGGCAAGATGGTCCTGTTTAGCGATTCCCTCAAGGCAAAGGAATCTTTGCTCCGTGTACGCTATTCGATTGACGAAAGTGTTCCTATACGTTTCTATGCGGGCAAACTCTCGAACCGCGGTGAAACTGTAGCCGTCAAGAAGCCGTATTCTTACGTGACCAAGGCCGATAACACAAAGCAGTGGTATTATGAGATTTCTGACGCTACGCTTTATAGCGACCGCTGGCCGGGAATGACCGAAGCGGATGGCAAGGGCAAGAGTCTCAACCGCAAGGACTTTACTACGACAGGTTACGGCTCAGCCGTTTGGAGCGCTCTCGCTCCGACTCCGGGCAAGTAAAATCGCTCTTTTGAGTTTTTCGCCAAAAGTTCCGACATTTTGTCGGAACTTTTTTTATTACTTGTAGGGTTTGCGTCGTTTTGGAATTGCAGCTGTTGTCATCTTTTTGTATTATTATTGTAGCTATGAAACGGTACTTTGCTTTTATTCTCAGTGGTTGCGTGGCTGCTAATGCGACAGCGCTTTCTTTGCAAGATGCGCTGGATATGGCCATGGCGAACAATTCCAAAATCAAGGCTGAAAAGGCGAAAGTGGATATTGCCCAAAGTGGCGAAGATGAAGCTTTTGCCCGTTTCCTCCCGACGGTAAGTCTGTCGGCTGGCATTACCAAAATCAATGACCCCATCAATATTGACCTCGGGCGTTTGAGCGATGTCGCTGGTGCGGCCGCTTATTCCAAGGCTTATATCGATGCCTACAACAAGGCTTCCGCTGGCTATAAGCAGGCTTACGAAGGCGCCTATGCCAAGACGGGGAACGAAGCCCAGGCAAAGGCTTATGCCGAAAACGCCCTCAAGGAAAAGCTTGGCACGGGTTCTCCGGAAACGTTTGCCCAGCAGACTGCGGAAAAGTATGGTTCGGCCGCAGAGAATGCCGATTTCAACATGAAGGTGCAAGACGACTGGTTCTTTAACGCACGCTTGACCGTTGTGTGGCCGATCTTTACCGGTCTCAAGATTTATTCTGCTTATGACGCCGCCAAGGAGAATGTGAACGCCCGTAAGGCAGAATTTGAAATGGCGCAGAACACCGTGCTCATGGATGTGGCGACCAAGTACTTTACGCTCCGCTTGTGCGAAGAGCTTGTCGGCATGCGTGAGTCCACCAAGAAGGACCTCGAAGAACATCTGAACCGTTCCAAGAAGCTCGAAGAGGGCGGCCAAATTAGCAAGACGGAACGTCTCCGTGCCGAAGTGGCGTTAGCCGAAGCCGAAAACGCTTATGAAGATGCCCTCCGCGACCAGTCGCTCGCCCGTATGGCTCTTGCAAGCCTCTTGCATACGGATACAAGCCTTACCGCAACAACGCCGGTGGAATCTCCCGAAGGCATCCGCTCGATGGATGAATTCAAGGCGCTTGCGGTCGAAAAGCATCCGGGCCTCCGTCAGCTCCGCATTGAACGCAAGCGCAATCAGAATGCGATTAGCGCCGCCCGCGCTGATTACTTCCCGACAATTGCATTGTTTGGCTACAAGGAACTTTATACCAGGGACTTGACGATTCTAGAACCGGAATGGGCGATTGGCGCCAAGTTGCAGTGGGATATCTTCAAGGGTGGTGACACCCGTGCCAAGGTGAGCTCCGCAAAGGCGATGGACCGCTCTTTGGGTAGCCTCGAAGAAGAGACGATTGATAATTTAAAGCTCTTGGTCGAAAAGCGCTGGCGTGAACTGGAACATGCAAAGGGGAGGCTCGCAAGCCTTGTCAAGACGCGTGAGCTTGCGGTTGAAGCATTGCGTAGCCAGAATAAGGCTTACGAAGCAGGTCTTGCTACAGGCCTTGAGGTGGTGGATGCCGAACTTGCGCTTTCCCGCTTGCAGGTCGCTGACATCAAGGCTCATTACGATGCTGTGATTGCTTGGCTTGGACTCCTTGAAGCCGCCGGTGAAGTCTCTACCGCAGGTACAGTCCTTGTGTCCAAGCAGCTTGTGGTTGAAAAGCCTGTTGCAACTGAATCTGCACAGCCTGTTGAACAGAATTTAGAAACGGAGAATAAATAATGAACGCATTAAAGATGATTGGAAAAGTTGTTGTCGTACTTGCCTTGATAGTGCTCGTCATTATGGGCATCTCCCAGCTCCAACAGTTCGCAACGCAACCGCGTGAACAGTTCTTGCAAGGCCAGATGGAAGCCCGCCGCGTGCTCGTGGCAGGGAAGGTCCCGGGCCGTATCGAACGTTTGCTCGTTCACGAAGGCGACGTGGTCTACAAGGATTCTCTCGTTGCTGTTATCAGCAGCCCGGAAATCGAAGCCAAAAAGATGCAGGCTCAGGGTGCACTCGGTGCTGCCAAGGCTCAGGCCAGCAAGGCCCGCAATGGTGCCCGCAGCGAAGACATCACGGCGCTCAAGGCAATGGCTGATCGCGCTCAAGAAGCCGCAACGCTTGCCAAGAATACTTACAACCGCGTGCAGAAACTCTACAACGAAGGCGTGCTTCCGCTCCAGAAGCGCGATGAAGCTGAAACGCAGATGAAGGCGACCCAGTCCGCTGCTGATGCCGCCCGCGCTCAGTACAATCAGGCTGTTGCCGGTGCCCGTAGCGAAGACAAGGCCGCCGCAAACGCTCTCGTGATGCAGGCCAAGGGCGCGAACGCCGAAGTCGATGCCTACCTCGAAGAAACCAAAATCCGCACGCCGATTACCGGTGAAGTTTCTCTCAAGCTCGCCGAAGAAGGTGAAGTAGTTGGTTCTGGTATGCCGATTATCGCTGTGACGGACTTGAACGATTCCTGGGCGGTGTTCCACCTCCGTGAAGATTACCTCAAGAACGTCTCCAAGGGCAAAAAGTTCTATCTCCAGGTTCCGGCTCTCGACAAGACGATTGAAATGACCGTAAGCTACATCGCTTCTGTTGGTGACTATGCCACATGGCGCAGCTCCAAGGAAAGCTCTGGCTTTGACCTCAAGACGTTCGAAGTCCGTATGCGCCCGACCCACAAGGTCGAAAACCTTCGCCCGGGCATGAGTGTTCTGTTCCCTGTTGACGATATTCAGTAAGCTGGAATAGAAGGTTATTGTGCTGAAAGGTCTTTTAAAGACAATCGGGAAAATTTACTTTGGCCACAAGATTGTTTTGTGGATGATTCTTACGGTGCTCCCCGTAGGCGTTTCCGTGTTCATGCTGGAAATGTTCTCGAGCGAAATCGTGCAGCACATCCCGGTGGGCATTCTCAAGCAGGACCATAGCCAACTTGCGGACCGCTTGGAACGTGCAATCCAATCGAGCCCCGTGCTCGATGTTAAAGTGAATTGTCACGACATGAGCGAATGTGAACATGCGGTGATTCGCGGAGACTTGCAGACGTTTATCGTGCTCCCGACGGATTTGGAACGCCGTGCCTTGCGCCTTGAAGCGCCTGTGATTCCTGTTTATTCGAGCGGCCAGAATTACCTCACGAACATGTTTGCAACAAAGGAAATCCGTGCGGTCATCACAAGTATCGGTTCGGATCTTTTCACCGCTTCGTATGATGACCCGGTCAAGACGGAAATTCATTCGGTGGGGAACATCGAGGGCAATTACCAGGGGTTCCTGGCTCTTGGACTTGTATCGGCAATGTTCCACTTGGCGGCGATGCTTGTGGCGGTATATATCGCTTCGTTCCCGTTGCGTGACAAGCGCGTTCGTGAATTTTATAGTTCTGCGGAGCGTTCCTGGGTAACGCTTGGCGTGGCCGCTTTTGTCCCGGCTGTGATTATCCTCTGGCTTGAATACATGGGCTGTTATGCATACACGCATCGCATGCTTATGCCGATGAGCTTTGAAGAATTTGTGATGGTCTCCGTAGCGCAACTTTTGATGGTGATTTGTTGCTTCGGTGCGGGCATTACTTTTGTGGGCGTGACTGGCGTGATGCGTATTGCGACAGGTGTCTCGGGCGTGATTGGCGGCCCTGCATTTGCGTTTGCCGGTCAGACGTTCCCTGTGATGGCAATGCCGTTTGCCGTGCGTTGCTTTGCATTCCTGCTCCCGCTTACGCATGTGCTCCGCGTGCAGTCCATGATGCTCCTCGGCGATGTCGGCATGGCTGAATCCTGGGAAGTCATCAAGCTCATGGGCGGCATGGCGTTGTTCTGGGTGCTGCTCGGGTGCTTTACGATTGTGCTTCGCTGGAAGTACCGTCTAAAACATGATTCGCAGTTGCCGGTCGCTATCGAAGACGAAAACGTGGTGACCGTTGATTCGTTGCTTAAGAGCTTGTTCGAAAAAATCAGGAGGCGAAAATGATTAGTCGTCTTTTGAAAGTGACTTTGACGGAATGGAAATTGTTTGTTACGGACCCTGCGGCTGTGCTTTTGCTTGTCGTGGCGGGAATTCTTTATGCGTTCTACTATCCGACTGCATACATGAACCAGACCGTTTCTCGCGTTCCTGTGGCTGTTGTGGATTTGGACCATACGGCAAAGTCCCGTGAACTTACACGAATGGCGTCTGCGACGCAACAGGTCGAAGTCAAAGCTGTCTATAATGACTTGCTTGAAGCTGAGACGGCGATGGCGAGTGAAGAAATTTATGGCTTCATGGTTATTCCGGAGAACATGGAAAAGGACTTGATCGACAAGAAAACGACCAAGATTGATATCTTTACGCATGGCGCCTACGTGATGCTCCACGGTACGATTGGAACGGCATTCTCGACATGTGCGCTGACGGTCGGTGCGGTGAGTAAGGTGAAGGCGATTGCGCTTGGCAAAAAGGTGCCTTCTGCAAAAGCGATGGCGATGCGAGACCCGATGCCGCTATCCATCCAGACCATGTTCAACAATACGGGAAGCTATTCTAATTATGTTGTTCCTAGTGTGCTTGTGCTGATTTTGCAACAGTCCCTTGTGATTGGAATTTGCGTGCTTGGTGGCGCTCGCGGGCATCGCCGTTTCCGCCGCAACCAGCGCTATTCCGAAGTCGAAAACGAGAGCATGCCGTACCGCTATTTGGGCCGTTCGCTGGCGTATTTTATGCACTACTGCTGCTTTATCCTGTTCTACCACTGCGTGATTTACAATATTTTTGATTTTCCGCGTCGTGGCGAACTCTTGCCGATGACGATTTTTGCGGTTGTGTTCCTGGCGTCGGTCATCAATTTTGGCATGTGCCTCTCGCAAGTTTTCTTGCGCCGCGAATCGAGCATGCAGCTGTTCCTGAACCTCTCCATCCCAATCTTGTTCCTTGCGAGCTTTAGTTGGCCGAGCTATTTGATGCCGAGCTGGATGGTGGGGCTTTCGTACATTCTGCCGAGTACATTTGCCGTACCCGCATGGCTCTCGATTGAACAGATGGGCGGTGACATTTACGATGTGGCGCCTAAGCTTTATCTGCTAGCGATACAGGCGGTCATCTACTTCGTGCTGGGCATGTTCCTCACGCATTTGCGCGACAAGAGCAAGTTCACCACTGGCGATATGTAAAAACCGCCGATAATAAGCAAAAAAGAGTGACGAAATCACAGTCGCTTTCGCCATTCTTTTTGTAAATTGGATAGTGAAATTAAGGAACTAAAATTATGATGTTCGACCCTTTATACATGATGATTCTCGTGGTGACGCTCGTGCTTTCGGGCGCCGTTTCCCTGTTGGTCAAGAAGCGCTTTGCCGCTGGCCAAAAAGTCACAATTTCTAGCGGCCTCACCGGTGCCGATGTCGCCAAGGCTATCCTTATGGAAGCGGGCATTACCGATGTGAAAATCCTCAAGCACCAGGGCTTCCTTTCGGACCATTACAATCCGCTGAACAAGACGCTCAACCTGTCGCCCGAAGTCTATTCCGGCCGCAATGCAAGTGCCGCAGGCGTTGCCGCTCACGAAGTCGGTCACGCTATCCAGCATGCTGAAGGCTACTTCCCGCTGTGGCTCCGTTCTGCCATTGTGCCTGCCGCCAACATCGGTTCTAATCTTGGACCGTGGCTCGTGATTATCGGCATTATGCTTATGGGCATGGGCAAGGCTCTTGGCCAGTCTCTCGCGGTTGTCGGTGTGGTGCTCTTTGCGCTTGCAACTCTCTTTACGCTCGTGACCGTGCCTGTGGAATTTGACGCTTCTGCACGTGCCAAGAAGGCTCTTGCCCGCATGGAAGTCGTTGCCGCAGGTCGCGAATACAATACCGTCTCTGGCGTGCTCTTTGCCGCAGGCCTCACGTATGTTGCCGCTGCAATCTCGTCTATCTTGCAGTTGCTCTACTGGGCATACCGCGCGGGGCTCCTCGGCGGTCGCAACGACGATTAACGATCAATCTTAAGCCTCGCTTCGGCGGGGCTTTTTTTGTTGATTTTGCGGCAAAATTCGCCAATATTGAATAATTTGGAGTATCTGCTAAATTCTTTTTGTCCTTTTCTAAAGAAAAAGCGATATCTTTATAAGGAGAAACATTTTCTAGGGAGCAAAAATGGAATACCAGAATATTGATATTAGTACCTGGACGCAGGTAGGTGAGGGCGGTAACGGGAAAACTTATGTGCATCCCGGTCATCCTGATTTCCTCTTGAAAGTGAATAACCCGCCTCGTTGTGATGAGGCAACCGTAAAGCAAGAACGTGACGCAGCCCAGCATGTCTTTGATTTGGGAATCCCGACTCCTCGTATGTTCGATATGGTGCGTGTGGGGGATGGTTACGGTCAGCTCGTAGAAATCATTAAGGGAAAAAAGTCTCTTTCGCGTATTTGCTCCGATGATCCGTCACGCATCAGTGAAATGGCTAAGTTGCTTGCTTCATTGGGCCTGCAACTGCACGCCTTGCCTTGCGATACGGAGTTTTTCCCAAGTCGCAAGGATCTTGCCCTGAAGGGTATCGATGCGTCTGATTTTGTTGCAGATGATGATAGAGAAAAAATGCGGGCGTTTGTTCAGAGTATAGAAGACGAGAAAACCTGCTTGCATGGTGATTTCCAGATGGGCAACCTGATTATTTCTGCCGATGGTAAACCTTATTGGATTGATCTTGGCTGGTTTAGTCACGGTTCGCCAATGTTCGATATAGGGCATTTTTTCATGACTTGCCAAGTTTATTCTCAGTTCCCGGCAGCGCAGGATATTTTCCACATGTCGCAGGAACAGTTGAAAAACTTCTGGAATGCGTTTGCTGAGGCCTACACGGGGAATAAGGACATTTCCGCCTTCACTGCTCTTGCTGGCAAGTTTGCACCTTTGGATGCTTGTATCCGTTCAATCTTGATGCCGACTCCTGAAGCTTATAAGAAGTTGTTTGCAGGATTGGTTCATTCCCTAGTCGAAAAGTTTTATTAAGAGAGGTTGTTATGTCTGAAGAAGTTGAAAAAATCAATTTAGATGATTATGTAGCGACGGGAGAAGGCGCAACAGCAGTCTCGTACACGCACAAGACTCGCGATACGATTGCGAAACTTTATCACCCCGGATTCGAAGCGGACTGTGCTAAAAAAGATTTTTTGACATCTTGCACTGCTTTTGCTTTGGGGGTTCCGACTCCAAAACCAATTCGCTTGATAACGGATGGCGAACGCTTTGGTGCTGAATATGAACTTATCCGGAACAAACGCTCTTTTTCGAGAATTATTTCAGAAGAGCCGGGTCGTTTGCAAGAGCTTTCTTTGATATTTGCAGAAATGGCTAAGAAACTCCATTCGACGAAAGCGGATACGACGAAGCTTGTGTCTACAAAGGAAAAATTCCGTCGCTTTTACCTTGAAAAGGCTGTAGTTCCTGACTTTTACAAGCAAAAGGCCTTGGCTTTTATCGATACGGTTCCCGATACTCCGTATTGTCTTCATGGCGATTTGCAAATCAGCAATGTCATTACCGATGGAGCGCGAACGCTCTGGATTGATATGGGTGATTTCGGCTACGGTGACCCTGGTTGGGATTTGGGTATGTTGTGGAGCATGACGCACAGAATGGATGAGCAAAAGGCGGATCTTGTTTTCCACATGAATAAAGAAGCGCTTTTGGCTCATTGGAACATTTTCTTCCCTGCTTATTTGGGAACGACAGACCCGCAGAAAATCGCGGAAGCCACGAAACGGATTTTGCCGTTTGCAGCAGTCAAGATTCCTTATATGTTCTATATCGCAAAGCATTTCACTTTGCCGGATGAAGCCTACCCGTATATCGCCAAACTGTTTGGATAAAGTTTATTCAATATTTTTGCACGTAATTTGTTTTGAAATACACAACTTTAATAATTGTTTCTATTTTATATAAATAGAACGGAGTTTTGTAATGGGAATCGAATTTGGAGTGTTGAAACGTGAAGAGCTAAGCGATGCTGTGGAACTTTCGTTTCGGGCCTATGAATACTATGAGTATTTTTTTAATTTTTTCCCGGATTTGGGCTTGAGGCATAAGGTGATACGGTCCGTTTTGTACGGAACGTGGCGTGCGGTTATGCAAAAGTCCCATTTCTTGACGGTAAAAATTGACGGGAAAATTGTAGGCTTGGCAGTGCTCGAAGATCCGCATTACAAGAAACCGTCGGATTTACAGTTCCTACTTCATGGCTGGTGGAATGTCTATTTTAGCGCAGGCATAAAACGTGTGAATGCTTGGGTTAATATGGATGAAACAGCAGGGACTCCATGTCATGATTACCAGCACAATGGCGAAAATATTTGGTATTGCAGTTCGTTGACAGTGGACCCGCCATATCAAGGAAAGGGTGTTGGTACACAGCTTGTTGCGTTTATGGAAGAATACATTCGTGAACATGGAGGTAAGCAACTGACTTTGTTCACAAACTCAGAGAAAAATCTTGCGTTCTATAAGAAGAATAATTTTGAGGTTTTTGATGAACGCGATATTGCTGTCCGAGATGGCTTGAAAATGAGAAGCTGGAGCGTTAAAAAATCGCTTTAGCGCTATCATGAAAAATTAATCTTTGCCAGCTCCGTAGACTACGGGGCCTTCTTCGTCATCATCATCGTCGCCATGCTCGGCGAGGTAAGCCTGGTATTCTTCGTCTGTCATTCCGCCTTCTTCATCTTCGGGCATGAAGGATTTGCGCTCGGACTTTTTCGCAGGCTTGTTTTCTGTTTGCTTTTCCAGATTCGTCGGAGATGCCGTGGACTTTGATTCTTCTTTGCGGCTTGCGCGAGCGCTGCGGTTCAAGTAGGCGATGTATTCCTCGTCTGTCATTTCGTTGCCGAAACTGTAAGAGGAATAACGGTCTTCTTCTGGTTCGGCCGAACCGTAAGAGGACGTGCTGCGCGAATCCGCGGAGATCGGCTGCGTGGCGCTTGTTTGTGCCTGCGTTGAGCTTGTAGTTGATTGCGCGGATGTTGCAGCGGATTGTGCGTTGTTAGACTGCGCGGAACTTGCGTTGTTGTAGAATGCTTGGGCCTTTTGCATAAAGGCGGCAAACTCTTCATCGCTCATCTGCTGGACAGACTGCTCGTTCAAACCTTGGAATGAACTTTCTGCACTGGAATCGTCCGAACTTTCGGTGGTCTCTTCCGTTACGGATTCTGCTTCACCGGATTCAATTTCATCTTCATCAAGATTTTCTTCTTCAAGTTCTTCGACGAGTTCATCTACCGGTTCGAATGTGTGGGCGCGTTCTTCGGAATCGTCATCGTCGTTAGCGCCGAATTCAGGAATTGAACTCTTGCTAAGTACTGGAGCTTCGTCCTCGCTAGCGGACATTTCTGCACTTTCCAAAGTTGCGGACTGCGCGGCTTCTTGAGCCGAAACTGCTTCCGTATTTTCGACCGGGGCCGCAGCGTTGTCATTTGCAGTAGCGGCATTTTGGCTCGGTGCGGTTTCTGCGTTTTCTGGAGTTGTGGGCTGTTGGGCGGTGTCTCCAGCGGGTGCGCTTGCTGCCTGCTGTGCACCTTCGGCGGCGTCCGCTTCCGCAATCATATCGGCAAACGGATTGTCCTGCACTTCGGAAATATCTTCGCGACCTTCGAGCATGGCATTGAGGTCTTCGTCCGTAACGTTCCTGCCACGCTCCGTCCAAAGGACGGCTTCGCGCATCGTAGCGGCAAGGTCGCCCACGCTCTTTTCCTTGGAACGCGCGATTGCCTGGCTGCGGATTGTTTCCACAAGCCCTGCCTTGACTTCGGGATCCTTGCTGAAGAACACGGTCTCGTGCGCCATTTCGTCGGCGTACTCGGGATTGTTCTTCTTGCGGTAAATCCAAATCGGTCCGAAAAGCTCACTCTGACGGAAAACGATATCGTCCGTCTTGATCATTTCGAGCATAGCCATGAACGTCACCGCCGCGACAATCGGGTGTGAATCGTTATCGAGCAAGTCTTCAAAAAGCGCACGTCCATGCACATTCAAGAAGTTGTTGATGGCCTGCTGACGGTCCTGAATGGTCACGTAGTCCAATTCAATATGGTGGATCGTCTCGGAAATCTTTGTCTTTAAGCTCTTTTGGTAAGCGCGGAAAAGCTGCCAGATGTTTGCATCGGCGAGCGTGTCGTCGTCGCTCTGCGTCTTTTCGAGGCGTCCACGGGAGTACGTTCCGAAGTTCTTCGCTTCCATTTCCTGGAGGCCACTGGCGACCTGCTTGAAACGCTGGTATTCCAACATTTCCTTCATGAGCTTTTCGCGGTCTTCGTTGTATTCCTCTTCCATCTCCGGATCGCGTTCTTCGGCCGGGAGCAACTCCTGCACCTTGAGCGCCATCAAGCGGCTTGCCATAAACAAGAAGTCGCCTGCCTTGGAAAGGTCTGTTTCGGAATATTCGTTCACCCACTTGAGAAAGTCGTCTGCGATTTCTGCAATGGGGATCTGGTCCAGCGTCATTTCCTTTTTCTGAACGAGATAGACAAGCAAATCCATCGGCCCGTTAAACGAACCGATTTTTACTTCGTAGTCTTCTTGCTCAAGAACTTCGGAATCAACCATTGTGTGGTAAATGTAGTAATTGAACGCGAGTTACTAGTTCTAAGTTCCTAGTTACTAGGGCGACTGCGTCGCAGTTAACAGTTCAAAGTTATCAGTTACTGAGATTGCTTTGCAACAATTTCAAGTTTGGAGTTGCTAGACATTTATTCTCTAGTAACTAATAACTAGTATCTAGTAACTGCGGCTTCGCCGCACTATTCCACCGTCACGCTCTTGGCGAGGTTTCTTGGCTGGTCCACGTCGTTTCCGCGCAACACGGCGATGTGGTAGGCGAGCAACTGGAGCGGGATGCAGGTGAGAATCGGCATGAGCATCGGGCGAGTCTTCGGGACCGTGATGATATGGTCGGCGATTTCGTCGAGCGGGTGGCAGTCTTCCGTCGTGACGGCGATGACCTTGCCGCCGCGAGCCTTGATTTCGCGGATGTTGCTGATGATCTTGTCGAAGAGCGAATCCTTCGGGGCAATGACCACGACCGGCATGTTTTCGTCGATGAGGGCAATCGGACCGTGCTTCATTTCTGCAGCGGGGTAGCCTTCAGCGTGGATGTAGCTGATTTCCTTGAGCTTCAAAGCACCTTCCATGGCGACCGGGTAGCAGAAGTGGCGACCGAGGTACAAGAAGTTGTTTGCCTTGCAGAGCGTCTTGGCAATTTCGGCGATGCTGTCGGAGAGCTTGAGCGTTTCCGTCACGAGGTCCGGAAGTTCCAAGAGGTCCTTCACGATGTCGGCGCCAGTTTCAAAGCTGAGTCTGCGCTGGCGGCCGAGCAAGAGGGCGATCATGGCGAGCACGGTCACCTGGCTTGTGAATGCCTTGGTGCTGGCCACGCCGATTTCCGGACCGGCGTGCAAGTAGACGCCGCCATCGCTTGTACGTGCAATTGTAGAGCCGACACCGTTACAGATGGCGAGTGCGGTCGCGCCTTTCTGCTGGGCTTCGCGGAGAGCGGCGAGCGTATCTGCCGTTTCACCAGACTGGCTGATGGCAATCACGAGAGTGCCCGGCTTGATAATCGGGTTTCTGTAGCGGAATTCCGAAGCGTATTCGACTTCGACCGGAACGCCAGCCAAGTCTTCGATCATGTATTCACCGACCATGCCTGCATAGTAGCTCGTGCCGCAGGCGGTGATGATGATGCGGTTGATGTTACGGAGTTCCTTGATGTTCGTGTCGAGGCCGGCGAGCTTGGCGTTACCTTCGGCGGTGAGCAAACGGCCGCGCATAGTATTGCGGAGCACTTCGGGCTGTTCGAAAATTTCCTTGAGCATGAAGTGCGGGAATCCGCCCTTGGCGACTGCGTCGGCGTCAAATTCCACGTCCTGGACTTCGCGCTGCACTTCGTGGCTGCTCATGTTCACGATGGAATAGCCGCCGTCCTTGATTTGGACAACGTCATTGTCATCGAGGTAAACAACTTTTTGCGTGTGGTTGATGATGGCGGAAACGTCACTCGCGAGGTAGAAATCGCCATCGTTTCCGATACCCAAAATGAGCGGACTTCCGCGGCGGGCGCCAATCAAGACGTTCGGTTCGTCACTGCAGACAACGCCAAGGCCAAAAGTACCTTCAATCTGCTTGAGAGCCTTGAGTACGGCGGACTTGAGGTCGCCATTGTAATAGCGGGCAATCAGGTGGGCTACGACTTCAGTATCGGTTTCAGACTTGAATTCGATGCCTTCAGAGATGAGCTTAGCCTTGAGGCTTGCATAGTTTTCGATGATGCCGTTGTGGACTATCGAAATCTTTCCATCATAGCTTGTGTGCGGGTGTGCGTTTGTTTCGGTGGGGGCACCATGGGTGGCCCAACGCGTGTGGGCGATACCGACAGAACCCTTGAGCGGAGTATTCTTGAGTTTGTCTTCGAGAGCCTTGATTTTACCGGAGGCACGGACGACTTTTATCTGGTTATTGTCGATAACGGCTACACCTGAGCTATCGTAGCCACGGTATTCCATTTTCTTGAGACCTTCGACGAGGACGGGTAATGCTTCACCTTTGCCGTTATATCCAATAATTCCGCACATAGTAATCCTGATATTATATATTTCTTGCGGAAAATATACTAAATGTAATGGTAAAAAGAAAATTATTGTAAGCTTTATGGGGATTGTTTTACTATTTTAAGAACGTCTATTTTTTCATAGAGGATAAACATGAAGACTAAAATGCTTATTGCAGCTGGCGCTCTTGCCATGCTTATGACCGGTTGTGAACCGTGCAAAACCGCATCTGCCGAAAAGACTTCGCTTGTGACCGAAAAGGACAAGTACAGCTACGCTCTCGGTGCTCATTTCGGTAACCAGGCACGCTTCCAGCTCGTGACTCGCGACTCCATCGATCTCGACCTCGACCTCTTCATCCAGGCTTTCAAGGAACGCTACAATAGCGATTCTGCAAAGTACTTGATGAACGACTCTGTCATCATGGAAACGCTCAACAAGCTTTCTGCTGACCGCCAGGCCGAAAAGATGAAAAAGGACAGCCTCGCTGCCGAAAAGAACAAGGCCGAAGGCGAAGCATTCCTCGCTCAGAACAAGACTGCTGAAGGCGTCGTGACTACGCAGAGCGGTCTCCAGTACAAGATTATTACCGAAGGTCAGGGGGCAACCCCGACGGACGAAGACAAGGTCAAGGTCCACTACACCGGTACGCTCCTCGATGGCACCAAGTTCGATAGCTCTGTCGATCGTGGCCAGCCGCTCGAATTCCCGGTCACTGCCGTTATCGCAGGTTGGACTGAAATGCTCAAGCTCATGAAGGTTGGCGAAAAGGTCACCGCATGGATCCCGAGCGACCTCGCTTACGGTCCGCGTGGCAACCGTGCTATCCCGGGCAACTCTGTCCTCAAGTTCGAAATGGAACTTTTGGAAGTGATTCCGCCTGCAAAGCCGGTCGAAGAACAGAAGCCTGCTGCAAAGCCGGCCAAGCCTGCTAAGGCTGCCAAGAAGGCTGCTGCTCAGCAGTAATCTTAAGCAATCCGCTTAATTTTAGATACCTCGCGCCCACCCGCGCGGGGTATTTTTTATCTTTGCTTTTGAAATTTTAAGAGCGGGTGCTTATGTCTAGAATCTTCTTTTTGTTGTGCGTTATTGCTATTGCACTTACCGGATGTAACGAACAGAAAAAAATCGATGCGCTGACGCAAGAAAATGCAAGGCTTGTCGCTGCGGCCGATTCCTTGAAGATTCTCATAGCAAAAGCTCAGGGCGAAACCTCGAAGTGGCTCGTGAAAAACGATACCGTTCGTGCGGGAGACGGCCTTTTCCAGGTGCTTTACCGCATGAACATCAACGAAAAGGAACGCGGCAAGATTGTGCTTGCCTTGCAGGACTCCGTTGAACTTGCAGCGCTTCGCGTGGGGCAAGTGTTCTATGCCGCTCTCGATACCGCAGGCGAAGTCCAGCGTTTCCGCTTTGCGCCGAACCCGGCAACGGTCCACATGTTGAGCAAGGTCGATTCCGGTTTTGCCTATAGCCGTATCGACAAACCTGTAACGATCCGTCAGTCCGTTTTCGAAGGCGCCCTGGAAAACGGGAGCACGCTGAGCGGCATCTTGCACAAGGTCGGCATTCCTGGCCGCATGGTGGGAGTCGTGAGCGCCGTTTTGCAGTGCAAGGTCTCTTTCCAGCTTGCACGCCCGGGTGACAAGTTCCGCATTTTGCTCGAAGAAAAGTTCTATCAGGATTCCATCTGGATTAGCGGCAAGGTGCTTTACGCTGAATTTAACGGTTACACGGTTGGTCATCATGAAGCTTTCCGCTACGAAGACCCGGATCCGAAGAGTACGTTTAATGCCCACTACACTGAAAAGGGCGAGGCTCTCATTTTCGAAGGTCTCCGCTACCCGCTCGACCGTTTGCATATCACAAGCCCCTATGGTGCGCGCATCCACCCGATTACGGGCCGTCGCACGGTGCATCACGGTATCGACTACGGTAGCCCCAAGGGTTCTCCGGTCTATGCGGTTGCTGCTGGTGTCGTGACGGTTTCGGGTTACGATGACTTGAGCGGTAACAAGATTGCGATTCGCCACAGGGACAATACCGAAAGCTGGTACATGCACCTCTCCGTGCGTGGCGTGAACGTCGGTGCGAAGGTTGCTCCGCGTCAAGTTATCGGTAAGGTGGGTTCTACTGGCCGCAGCACGGGCCCGCATTTGCATTTAGGCTTCAAGGATAATCGTGGCAACTGGATGAACCCGGCCAAGAAGACTATGATTGCTACGCCGAAGCTCGAAGGCAATCGTATGGCCCGCCTCAAAAAGCAAGTGGCCGATATCCGCAAGGAAATTGAACTTACGCTTGCATCGCCGGCCGTCAAGGTCAACGATACGGACGTCATGGTCCGTATGCGCGTGCTGAAGTAAGCGCGGTTTAGCCGCAGTTGCTTACCAAATAAATCTTCTATACTCTTCAGGTAAAAGGTAGAATCCTGGCATGGTGTCGGGTTCTACAGCTGCTTTGGCAAAATGTCCGGTGTTTACGGTTCCGTAGCCGGCGACTCGAATGTAATTTTGATCTTTGGCGAGTGCAAGCGCTTTTTCGAGTGCCAGGTCGTTATCGCTTATCGCAAAATCAGGTGCAATGCCGTATTTGTGATAAGTTGTTTTTTGTTTGTCTATAATTTTCATGGATGTGATTGAGACCAACGACATTGACGGGGTGAAGAATCGTGATTGTCCAATTCCTTTTCCGTAAGTGGTTGTCCCGATGACCGGATATTTCTTGTTTGTCGTGACGCTTGCAAGCATCAGTTCTGAGCAACTTGCGGTCTTTTCGTTTGCGAGGAATACAAAATAACGGTCCTTTGCGATTCCGTCGGTCTTGTTGAAGAAATATAATGTATCGATAACCTGTTTTTTATGGATTGTATCGGGGAGCGCCCTAATGACTCCTATCGCTGTGTCGTTCTTAGAAAGAAACTCTTGCGCCATGGGGATGCAATGGTCCATGTCTCCGCCGCCATTATTGCGCAAGTCAATAATGGTAGTTCTGTATTTTTCGGTTTCATGGAGGGCTTCGACAAATTCCGCGTATGTGCCGGAGTCGTTGGATGTATACGCCGTAAATTCCTTTATTTTAATGATGGGGATGGAATCCTCGAAGGTCGTTTCTACTGTTGGCGTGAGGTAGGATTCGATTTCGACTGGAATGGTTTGGGTGGTGGAGTCTCGTTTGATTGTGAAGGTGATGGTGTCGCCTTCGCTTGCGATAGAGAGCCTTTGGAAAACGATGTCATTTGTTATCGGAGTTCCCTCGATTTCCGTAATTTCGTCGCCCGCCTTAAGCCCTGCTTTGTCTGCAGGGGATTTCTTTATGACTTGCTTGATGACGTACTTTTGTTTAATGACCGTAGAATCCAGCGTGAATCCAGCATCGGTTTTGGGGTCAGATGTACTCCATGTGCTCATCAGGCCTACAGAACGTGCCGGATCTATGTAATATGTAAATGCGTCATTCATCATGGCGTACATATAGTAGATGTCGTGATAATCCCAGGGGTACCCGCTTTGAACCAGTAACTTGACTTGCTCTTTATCTAATTTGTCTATGTAGTCCTCGGGCTTGCCTAGGTACAGGTCTTTATTGATGTAGAGATAATACAACTGTGAGTAGTTGTATAAAAATTCCTTGGTATAGCTAGACGCTTTCAGTTCATTGGCTGAAGTCCCGCTGTCCGAAGAACAGGCGGTCGCACCCATGGCAAAACATGCAAGTGAAAAAGCCGAGATGGTGTAAATTAATGAATAGACTTTTCGAAAGCCTTTAGATAAAAGTCTGCATCGGCCCATATGACAGCTCCTTCTTCAGATTTTGAACCCGAATACTCTTTAACCCCTAGTGCGCGTTTGGCTAGAGATGCGTCCTGCGCAGGACTCTTGACGCCATAGAGCTCGTATGCCACTTGGGCAACGCAGTTTTCGGTAATGGTTCCAGAACAGTCGAACTTAGGCTGGATGCCTTTCTTGTGGTATGAGTTGCCCTTGGGTGTCAAAAATTCGAAATTGGTGATGGTGGCCATCCCGCCGGCGTAGGTAAAATAGGTTGTCTGCCCAACGCCTTTGCCGTATGTCTTGACGCCTGCATGCGGAATATCGGTTGTCTCTGTGACCGCTGCGGTAAAGATTTCGGCGGCGCTTGCGGTGCCTCCGTTTGTCAGGATGATAAATTTGCCCGATTCCCCGATATCGCCCGCTTTTGCATCGGTATGCGATTGTACGTAGATTGATTCTCCGTTGTCGTTTATGGCGCGTTGGCGCATGGTGGACATTGTTCCCTTGCTTACAAACAAATCGGCCATCTTGAGGCTTTGCATCACGAGCCCGCCGGGATTGTTTCTCAGGTCGAGAACGCGTACACGCTTGTCTGAGGTTGTTGAATCGAGGTAGCTTTTAAGTTCACCGAATGTCCCGAGCTTTCTGTTGGCGGTAGAGTCTTTAAAACCCTCGATAGAGACAAATATGATGCCCGGGTAGCCTTTTGCTGAATCTTCATATAGCGTATCGACAAAGACGGTCGGTGCGTAGACGGTTTCCTTTTCGAGCTTGAACAGGGTCGTATCGCCCTTGTAGGCGACGACTAGGTCTATGTTCTTGGTGTAACTTAAGACGGAATCGTAGGTGGCTTTGGCTTTTTCGCCCGTGAGGTCAATGTCGTTTACCTTGAGGATGTTTCCGTCTCTTGGAACTCCTGCTTGCCCTGCGGGGCTGATGGGGTAAACTCGGGCAATCTTGATGGGGTGCTCAAGAGTAAGATCGACGGTGTAGCGCATTCCGACGTCGCCACCGATGATTTTGCTTGTATTGATGATCGTCGATCGCTCTTCGCTCTTGGCGGGAGGTGTATATGAAGTGTAGGGGTCCTTGAGGAAGGAATAAAGCTGTTGTTGTATGGAATCGGAATCTCCGTCTTTGGGCAAGTCGGAGAGTCTCTCTTCGTACAAGAATACTTTCTGCAGGAGCCAGTAGTTGAATGCGTACTCAGATTCCGGTTCAGGTGTACTCTTGACCGGATGGATAAAGTCTGAGCATCCGAGCAGGCACAAAAGCGTCGCAGCTAGAATTATTCGGAGAGACATGACTTTATCCTTTGAATGTT
The DNA here is from genome assembly GCF_002210425.1 of Fibrobacter sp. UWB2. NCBI lineage: Bacteria > Pseudomonadati > Fibrobacterota > Fibrobacteria > Fibrobacterales > Fibrobacteraceae > Fibrobacter > Fibrobacter sp. UWB2. The sequence goes on from NZ_MWQK01000006.1 coordinate 72,315, forward strand.
GGAATTGTGATAGCTCCTAAAAAGGAGATTCCCGGTCTATGCCGGGAATGACAATCTTCTAGTAACTAAGGACTAGTGACTAGTAACTGCAGCGTAGCTGCTACTGGTCGATGCTCAGTCCCTTCTTGTCGAGGAGCACGCGCGGGATTCCACCTTCGAGCGGGTTTTCGATAACGGAGATGGTCTGGAGGCTTTCGCATTCGGCAAGGCTTTCTGGGAGGGTCGCAAGCTGGTTTGCGTCAAGCACGAGTTCGCGGAGGCTCTTCAGGTTGCTGAATTCCGACGGGATGGCGCCCAGGCGGTTACCGGAAATCATGAGGATTTCGAGGTTCTCGAGGTGCGAGAGCGTTGCCGGGATGGTCGTAAGTTCGTTGTTGTCGAGGTAGAGCTTCACGAGGCTCTTCATCTTGCCGATGGTCGGCGGAATTTCGGAGAGCATGTTGTCGTGGAGCGAGAGCTTGACCACCTTCTGCCAGTTGCCGACTTCGAGCGGCAGGTCCAGAAGCTGGTTTTTCGCGATGTTCACCGTCTGGAGGTTCACGAGCTTGCCCACGGATTCCGGAAGGTCCGAAAGGCTGTTATAACCGAGGTAAAGGTTTTCGAGCTTGGTGAGTTCGCCGATGGATTCCGGCAGTTCCATGAGGTCGTTTTCGCTCACGGAGAGGCTCTTCAGGTTCTTCAAAAGGCCGATGTCGTCAGGAATTTCGACGAGCAGGTTGCGGTCGAGGTTGAGTTCCTCAAGGGATTCAATTTCAAAAAGTTCCGGGGGCAGAAGACGCAGGCCTTTCTGGGAAAGGTCGAGAGTCTTTGCTTTTTCCTGTTTTGCTTTGGCGATAACGTCTAGTAAATTCATATAAAGCTCCTAATGTTTAAATCATAGCTTTTTTGTCCGAAAAAACGTAAAGTCGATAAAAAAAAATGTAAAAAATGAGATTTTTACACATTTGTGCACCGAATTTTTACTAGATTATTAAAAAAAATTAAATGTTTTATCTTTTTTGCACGCAAATATTATGATTTGAAACTATTTTTATGGTGCAAATTACGAATATTCCAATATATAATAATATTGTATATTGGTTTTCTGTGTAATTATTGAGGAAAAAATGGAACTAACAAAATCGCAGGAACGCCGCTTAGCATTTGTCGCTAGCCTCTTGAGCTTGAACCCTAACGACCCGAACGATAGAATTAAGGCACTCCGGCATCTGAACCTAGATGAAAATGGATGCTTCCACGGCTTCCAGTATTCACAGGGCTTTATGGAATTCTTCATCTTCCTGGACGAAGATACTCCGCTTGAAAAGGTCGTGGCTCACCTGAACGCCGATCTGAAGCAACTCCAGATTGCCGTGTTCCGTACTAGCGATCCGACAAATCCGTTCTTCCTCTCGCTTCGCGAAGAAGCTGACCCGTGGGCAGTCAACAAGATTTCTGACGATGAAACCGAAGAAGATGTCGATGCCCCGGCAAGCCGTCCGTACATGGAAACGCTCGAAATCACCGTGCTCCGCACTCGCGCAAGCCGCGACATCACGGACTCCGAACTCGAACGTACCCTCAAGGACATGCGCAGAAAGCTCACGCTCTGGAAGGCTGACGTCAAGGCAAAGCTCGAAATCATTGCCGAACATGACGACCTCACCCGCGACTTCCGCAGCGCAGACGACAAGCTTGAAATCGAGATGGACTCCGAACCGCTCCACCTCACATCTGATCACGGCGAGCTCTTCCTCGGCTTCTGCCCGATCCGCACGATTTTTGACTACCACGTTGCCCTTGGTAAGCGCCTCAAGACCAAGCACAACATGGCTATCGTCAGTTCCAACATTCGTACTTACCTCGGTAACCTCACTCATACGAACGCCGCTCTTATCGATGCCTTCCAGACCATGGAAAGGAATGACGACAAGAACGTGAACGTCGATGACTTCCCGTTCCTCCACAACGGTATGACCCTCACGGGTGATGACCTGCGCCTCAAGGAACGCGATGGCAAGAAGGTCCTCTTCATTGAACGCCCGAAGATCATCAACGGTGCTCAGTCCCTTTTCACGTACGAACAGTATGCCAAGAAGAGCAAGCACCCGGTGAACCCGCAGGTGCTCGTGAAGGTCGTTGTGCCGTACCAGGGCGCCGACAACTTCTTGAACCAGGTGACCATGGCTAACAACCGCCAGAACCCGGTGTTCAGCTACCATCTGCGTGCCGCTGACGACTTGCAGTTCTTCATTTGGCAGCGTTACCAGGAAGAAGGCTTTACCTACGTCTATAAGGACGGTGTCCGCCTCAAGGCCCGTACCCGTAAGCTCGAAGTCCGCATGCGCCCGGAACTTGCAAAGACCCTCTTCATGATGGATGGCAAGCTCAGCGAATGCCGCTCCAGCGACTGCATTTTCGATAAGGAAACGCTCTACCAGCGCTGCTTCGGTGCGTTTGTGCGCGTTGCCCCTGAAAAGGAAAAGGATTTTGTCCGTAAAACCATCGCCTTCACGAAGGCATGGCAGCTCCTTAGCCGTCTCCCGATCAAGATCCGCAAGGTTACTCCGGGTAAGGGCGTGTCTATCGAAGCTAACGACGATAACCCGCTGACCCGCATCACGTGGAATGGCCGCCTCGAAGATAAGTTCATCTTCCGCAGTGCCGTGAAGGACCTCGTGGTCGCTCTCGCTCTCCGTCACTGGCTCATCTACGGCAATCCGATCCAGGACTTCGAATGGCTCGTCGAAAACGAACTCAATTTCAATGATTCCATCCTCAAGTACGCCTCCCGCATCTACACGGATGACTTGAAGAACATCTTGATTTCTGAATTCAAGGACAACACGAACTACTACGATACCATCACGACGATCGACAAGGATTCTGGTGAATCTGTGGAACGTCGCTTGTGGAAGGGCTTCTCCAACACGGCTACTTACGACAAGATGATTGAACTCTTGTGCAAGAAGAATCCGGCTTGGGAAAAGTGCCGCGGTGGCATTGAAGTATTCCTCTAGTTTATCCTTTAATTAGGGCCTAGAATCCGATTTTGAAGCGTCCTCATAAAATGGGGACGTTTCTTTTTTTCTATGTTATCGGTGGTAATTTTGAACGTCCCGTTTTTGTATTTTGTACACCGTTGCGTTTTAGAAAGTTTTTAAAATCTGCCCTCTGGGGTTTTGCTGCAAGCAGCATTGTGGCTGTGGGTTCCGTCTGGTCTCAAGATGGAACGCTTAGCTCGTATGAATCTCTTTTTGACGATGAACTTTTCCAGGATGTGCCCGCTCCAAAGTCGACTGCCTCTGTAGCGTCGTCTTCGAGTGCAACACCAGCTTCAAGTGCCGCGCCGTCCAAGCAGGAGTCTCAACCGTCTGTGGCGGTTTCGTCTGCTGCGGTCCCATCATCTAGCGCTATGGCGCCGAAATCGTCGGCCGTTGCCTCAAGTGCATCAAAGCCTGCGTCGAGTGCGGTTGCTCCGGCATCCTCCTCTGCTGTCCCGGTTTCTTCTGCAACCGCTTCGAGTGCTGTTTCTAGCGCTACGGCCCCGGCTTCGTCTGCCGTAAGGCCTGCATCGAGTGCAGTAATCTCGTCGTCGAGCTCTGCTCGTTCTTCGTCATCGCGCGTTGTTGCCGCTGCTGAACCTACAGCGGAAAACGTTTCGGACGAATGGAACCCGGCAATCAAGTATATCCCGGTACCTAAGTCGACATCTCCGCTCGACGGCTTGCTGCCGTTTGGTGGTGTGGGGGCTCGCCCGGGACTCATGAATACTTCGAAGGGCCAGATTTTTTCACATGATATCGATGTTGCGACCCGTGAAATTGACGTGACCGAGAAGCGTGTGAACTCTGTTTCCCGCACGGATACAACGGTACTTTGGACATCGCATTATCCTGAACTGGCAGATTACGTTTCGGACATGTACGATGTGGGCCGTAAGCGCTTGTGGCTTAACGGGCTTGTGGGCCAGAGCGATGGTGGTTACGAAGCGCCTGAGACCGGCTCCGTATTCGATATTACGATTCCGGTGAACATGCCTGCGTGGATGAAGGACTTTGGTTTCAACAAGCCGAAGCTCATGCTCAAAGGTTCGATGGACGTGCGCTTCAAGGGCTATGGCGAAAAGGACGATGCCGAGGGTAGCACCAAGACGAGCCTCTGGCCGTCTCCGTCCTTGGACTACAACCCGAGCTTCATGGTCGAAGGTAAGATTGGTCCGTACATTACTGTCGAAATTAAGAATGTGGATGAAGGTCTCGGTTCGCAGAACGAAGTTCGCGTCGTTTACGAGGAATCGTTCAAGGGCGAATTCGAAGACTACATCTTGCAACGCGTCGAAGCAGGTACGACAAATTTGTCTTTGGCCGGTACTGAATTTACGGGTTATTCAGAAAATCACCAGGGACTTTTCGGTATCAAGGCGGAATGGAAGCTTGGCGACTGGAGACTTACGACGATTGCCTCTCAGGATGGCGGCCAGCAAGAGGAATATTCCCTTAAGGCAAGCGAATCGACAACGGAATTCCAGGTGACAGACAAGCAGTTTGTTGCTTACCGCTATTACTTCTTGAACCACGATGCTAGGAACGCTTATGTCGAAGAGGCTATCAAGGGCCGTTCGACTTCGAACTACAAGGTTGCTGATCTTAAGCTCTATAAGCGCAGCGCCTTGAATACGTCTGATGACGTTATCAAGGATGTCACTGTAGTCTATACGACTCAGCAGGGAAAGGAAATCAGGAAGGTCGTGAACCGCATGGTGGAAATCCCGCGTTCCGATTATAAGTATGATTCCAAGACGGGTATCTTAAAGATTAATGGCGTCAACCGTAATACGCTTATTGCGGCAAACTACAGTAATGACAAGCGAAAAGGGACGGACTTGCGCAATGGTGGCGAAGCCGTCCTTATCCAGTGGGACGCTACATTGAGTGAACTTACCGACATCGACAAGTTGATGTTGCGTAATGTCTATTCTATCGGTATTTCGGATGCGAGTGCGAACAACTTTGTGCTTCGCATGAAAAACAAGGCCGGTGTTGCCGGGAATTATCTGAAAATGCTTGGCCTTGCGGATGAATCGAACGGAACTCCGCTGGTCAATGACGCTACGATATTCAAGAAGGATTCCTTGGGTAGCTACACGGGCGAAATGTGGTTGCCCTGTAAGCCGTTTACCGATTCTATTTATAGCGGGCGTTCAAACGCACTGGAATTGGCGAAGCAGAACTGCTTGGAACCGTTGCGCAACTTGGATTCTAGCGCCACGATGCAACAGCTCTATAACTTGCCGGTTTACAACCTGAGCCGTTACACAAGCCAGTTCTATTTTGAATCTGTCGGTAAGCGCCGTAATTCCATGATTAGCGTGCGTGACCCGAATTCGAGCTACTCCGTCAATAGCGGTAGCTGTATGGATATTTCTCCGGGGTCCGAAAAGGTGACTGCCGGTTCTACAACGCTTATCCGTGGTACGGACTACGAAGTCAACTATGAACTTGGACAGATCGAACTTTTGAGTGAACGCGCTCTTGACCCGAACAAGGAAATCAAGGTCAAGTTTGAATGCGAACCCATGTTCGAAATTGATAACAAATTGCTTTTGGGCGCTCGCGCTGAACTGCCTCTTGACTTGTACGGCTTTGGTGCAGGTTCTGTCTTCGGTGTGACCGCCCTTTACAAGAGCCAGAGCACGACGGCCGAAGTCCCGACTCTTGGAAACGAACCGTATTCTAGCTTCCTGTGGGGCTTTAACCTCCGCTTGCAGGATTCTGTACAGGCCCTCACGGACTTGGTGAATGCCATCCCGGGTATCCAGACTACGGCATCCTCGAATTGGCGAGTCGAAGCTGAATTTGCCGGTAGCCGTCATAACGCCAACACGAGCAGCACTCAGACCGCTCTTGTCGAAGACTTTGAATCGACCTCGACAGGCCTTGTCTATCCGCTGTCCAGGCTTTCTTGGTATCAGGCTTCTCCTCCGGGCGGTATCGATTCGCTCCCGTTCAGATCGACCTATAATGAGAATTTGGACTATCGCCATCAGGGTGAATTTATTTGGCATAGCAACAACACGGAACTCTACAAGTACATTTACGATAACGTAGGCAATTCCGATGTCGATAACCAGCACTTGACTGTGCTCAAGATGACGCTCCGTCCGAACGATAACCTCTCCGGTAATTCTTGGGGTGGTATCATGCGTGCGAACAGCTCCTACTATCAGGACTTGAGCGAAATGAAGTACCTTGAGATTGTCGCTCGCGGTAATTCTGGTTCAATCTTTATCGACTTGGGTCTTGTCAGTGAAGATATTTCGATTAATGGCCATAAGCCGAATGGTATATACAATGGTGAAAACCAACTTGGCATGACGACGGCTCGGCATGACCGCGGCCTTGACGAAGTGACCGGCACAGAAGAAACCCGTGTGGTGTGGAACTGCCGTTATGCGGAGTGCAGGGCAGATACGTTGAGATTTGGAACGGTGGATCCGTCGACTAGGGATATTGCAGGCGATGACTTCAAGGATCTCGATGAAGAAAGCGACCCGCCCAGGGCCATCAACGGTACTGAAAACAACTTGGGTGAACGTGCCTACGATACCGAAGATATCAATAAGAACGGCGCCTTTGATACGGATATCAGCTTTGTCCGTTACCGCATCGACCTTTCGAGCACGGATAAGGCAGAATTTGAAGAATTGAAGAATGGCTGGCGCAGATGGCGAATCCCGCTGAACCAGTACGATACGATTGTTTCTTCGACGGGTAGCAGCTATAAGGAAATCCTTGCGGAATCCCAATATACCCGTATGTGGCTTGGCCGCCTTGGTCCGGGTGTTTCCGAAGCGAAGGTCCAAGTGGTAAGTCTTGGCGTTTTGGGAAATGCCTGGGAAGAAACGACGGTTGCAAGCCTTTATCGCACATCGACTAATGAAAATTCGCAGATTGTCGAAGTGAACGGTGTTGAAAGCCGCGTCACGGAATCGGTCTCGATGATGGATACGACCTACATCAAGGTCTCTACCATCAATAACCGCGAAAATGCAAAACAGTATTACAAGTCGCCCAATACGGTCACGGAACGCGATGCCGATTCGAATGCTCCGCTCAAGGAAACGGCCCTCGTTTTGGAATACCATGACATGAGCCCAGGGCAGGAAGTGGGCGTGACTCGACTGTTTGAAACGGATACCAAGAACTTCTCGGCGTACAAGTCGCTGAAGATGGAAATTCATTACGAAAATGGTGGAGAATCGAAGACCGATAAGCCGCCTGTCCGTTTTGCCTTGCAGTTCGGTGAAGGTTCTATTGACGGTTCCCGCGATTATTACGAATGGAGCTTCCGCCCGAAGGACTTGGACATGTCGGTCTGCACTCCTGACCGCGTGCAGGATTGCCATGAACAGAACTGGATTGACAACGCCTTCGCGATGGACCTCTCTGATTTCTCGGACCTCAAGCGCGGTCGCCATCCGCCGTATTTGGAACCTGTCGTAAAGAACCTTGGTGGTGAACGTGAAGAAAGGATTCGCTTGGTCGGTAATCCTTCGATTACGAAGGTGGACTGGATCCGCTTTGTGATTATTGCAGATTCCTCGGCTTCGCGTAATGACCTCAAGGGTACATTCTGGGTAAACGACCTTCGCCTTTCTGACATGGAAACGGAATGGGGCTATGCGGCACGTGTGAATGGCCAGGTAAACTTCGCAGACTTCATCTCGCTTTCTGGTGCCGTGCGTTACCAGGACGGCGATTTTGCAACGCTCTCCAATTCGGGCCGCTCTCCGAAACCGGACCTTGCAACGGCAGCCTCCCAGCTCGATGTGTCGGCGGACATTTCTGTGGCGCTCAACAAGTTCTTGAACGATTCGCTTGGATACCACATTCCGATGGCGTTTAGCTATCACAGCACGACAAAGCGCCCGTACATGAAGCCGACGGATGACATGAGGCTTAAGAAGAGTAGCTTTGTGGATTTGACGGGCGATATGTTCCAGGGCGACCTTGCCGTTGAATCGGATGACGAAGAAAACCGCTTGAGGGACAATGCCGAATCTAAGGGCTATGAATCCTACGTGCAGGACTTGGGCTTCAGCGTCAGCTACCACAAGGACTACAAGGCTAGCGAAACCAAGCTCGGTGAATTCCTGTCGCAGACATTCCTCGAACGTCCGGCACTCAGCTATTCTTACCACCAGTCCGAAGGCCGTGCAACGACATCGGCAGACTCTACATATTCTTACCACACCTTGTTTGAATACAAGTTGGGTACGTTTAGCATGTTCAAGTTTAAGCCGTTCGAAGGCCTTGCCAAGTATTCTTGGCTCAAGGAACTTTCGAAGACGGAATTTGAACCTTGGCCGCAGACATTTGACTTGACTTTGTTTGACTTTAGCTACGTGCGCTATGTGAACCAGACTCGCGATCCGGACTTTGTGGAACCGCAAGTCGATAAGGTCGTGACCTATACCGCAGAACTCAACCATAAGTTGAATATGCGCTGGAACATCTTCTCGTTCCTTTCGACGAACTACTCCATCAACATCAGACGTGATATGTTTGGTGGTGGCGACCGTGAAGCATTTACGAAGGAAAACTTCTTTAGCTTTGATGAAGGTGGCCTCTTTGCTAGTGGCTATATCTTTGACCATGACCATTCCGACAGAAAGATTTATGTGTCTCGCGACAGTCTTGTGATTATCCCGGTGGATACGATTGCAAAGACGGATGCGAGCGGCAAGCAGTTGCCGATTGACATGCAAAATCCGGATTCCTACGAAATCCGCTACGATACGACGGCGTTCTACAAGGTCGATAGCGTTGGACATCGCCAGTATGGCCGTGCCTATGGTATTCTCCGTAACGAACGTTCCAGAAACCAGCAGTTCAGGATAAACTTCAATCCCAAGCTGATTCCGTTCATCCCGTTCAATATGCAGTTCTCCTCTGACTTTAATCAGCAGAAGAGCATTCCGGATGATTTCAGTTTCGATGATCCGTCTAGTGTCGAAAAGAACTACTGGACGATTTCGCAGACGAACCGTTTTGAATTTACTCCGACCCTCAAGGTTATTGAATTGGCGAACTTGTTCGGGAAGGACAACGCCGTGTCTGGATTCTTTAACAAGATCAAGTGGCGTGAAGTCAAGTTCAACTGGAATGCAAGTACGAACACCATTGGTGAAAACTTTACGCTTGCCCAGCTGTACGAAGAACAGGGTGTGACACCGTTCCAGTATTACCTCTATGGCCTAGGTCTTGGCGATGGCCATGGCGGCCGTGGCCTCTGGAATATCATGACGGGTAACATGGGCATGACTAGCCGCGACGACTTTACGGGATTTGCCCAGTACAGGAACAAGAATGTGGATACGCTTGTCTATCAGGGCAGCTTCCGCAACTCCGTTTCCCGTTCGTTGCAGATTTCTACAGGATTTACCTTGCCGTTCTGGGATATTTCCTTGTCGACGGATTTCCAGTGGAAGGAAGATTTCTCGCAGTCTCGTGAGTACCCGCTGTTCATTGATACGACTACGACATTCCCGAAGTTTGGCATTGGCATTGCTATCCCGAATATCGCGCAGAAGGTTTCGTTCCTGAACAGCTTCCGCAGTGTAAGCTTGAACAGCCGCTTTGACTATAACCGCACAATGACGAGCCGTCCGTTCCAGAGTGCCGAAGATTCCTGGGCTCGAGTCTGGAACTTTAATCCGCTCATTCGTGTGACGTTCCTCTTGCAGAACAACATGCGCATCGAAAATAGCGTGCGTATGAAGATTGAATCGACGAACCGCCGCCCGAAGGAAGAAGTAATTTCGAATCCCTGCTGGCCGGACGAGACCGAAGAAATTTGTACGGATACCACAAGTTACTTCCTTGAAACACCGTGGATCCCGACTTGGCTTTATAATGACTTTGCCATTAATGTTGGCGATGACTTCTCGATTTCGTACCCGCTCAAGCTCGACAAGGGATTCCAGCTTTGGAAGTGGTTCTTTAAGCTCAAAAACAATATTGACTTGAAGCTTACTGCCGGTTACGATTACAGGAAGACAATCCGTAAGGAATATAAGCCGGTGGAAGGCTATGACATGATGAATGAGGACTCCGGTACGGATGGCGTTTTTGTGAGGTATGAGTACGATTCCGGTGTGAAGCCTTTTGTGGCTTACAAGCCGAAGCTCGAACTGAACTACCGCACGGTTCCGTCGAGAACGCATGAATGGTTCATCCGCCCGAGTGCATCTTACACGTTCAACAAGATGGCCTCTCTGAGTTCGTACATCGAATACAGGCAGATCTACGAAAAGCTGGATGACGAAACGGCTCACATGCGCCAGATTCTCCAGTTCGAACTTGCTTTGATGTTGCGTTTTGACTAGGAGCGCTTGCGGCATGTCTAAAACTAGAGTCGCAGTCGGCATGAGCGGTGGCGTGGATTCGTCCGTGGCCGCTCTTCTTTTGCAACAGCAGGGTTACGAAGTCGTGGGCGTGACGCTCCGCGTTTTGCCTGATGTCGATAGCGCCTTTGATGCTGAAAACGACCCGAGCGTAGTCCGTGCGAAAATGATTGCCGAAAAGCTAGGCATCGAACATCATGTGGCGAATTGCTCCGACGCTTTTACAGGTGAAGTTTTAAAGCGCTGCCATGCGGACTTTTCGCATGCTCGTACGCCGAATCCTTGCTGCTACTGCAATCGCTTTATCAAGTTCGGCTGGATGATGGATTATGCCAAATCGCTCGGCGCCGAATTTTTGGCGACAGGACATTACGTGCGCATCGAAGAAGTGAATGGCGTGCGTAGGCTTTTGCGTGGGCGAGACCCCGGCAAGGACCAGAGTTACTTTTTGTTCTGGGTTCCCGATGAACGCCGCAATCATGTGCTCACGCCGCTTGGAACGTACGTGAAAAGTGAAGTGCGCGAAATCGCCGAGCAGAACGGCTTTGTGAACGCCAAGACGGGAGACAGCCAGGACATTTGCTTTGACATTTACGGTTCGCAATACACGGAGTTTTTGAAGGAACGCTTTGGCGAGATGACGCGCCCGGGCCGCTTCGTGGATGAGAAGGGCAAGGTTTGGAATACGCACGATGGGTTTCATAAGTACACGGTCGGTCAGCGCAAAGGCCTGGGCGTGGCCATTGGCGTGCCTGCGTTCGTGAAGCATGTGGACCCGGAAACGGGCGATATCTTGGTGACGGGCGACAAGTCATCGGTCTGCTTTGATCGCGTGGAAATGGTGAACTGCGAATGGCACGGCGGTGCGCGGGAGGTCGGGACGACGTTCCGCGCCGAAGGCATGGTGCGTTACCGCCAGCGGGCGGTGGGCTGCGAAATTACCATCGTCGATACGAACAAGGCGGTCGCCGTTTTTGACGAACCGCTCTTTGCCGTGACTCCGGGGCAATGTGCCGTCTTTTATGATGGCGATATGGTTCTCGGCGGCGGCCAAATTGTTTAATCTTTTTTAGACGCGATATGTTTCGATATGTTATTTTAATATTGGCAACGGCTTTACTTTTTGTCGGGTGTGCATCCAGTTACGAAATGTGGGTCTCCGTATCCGATGGCAAAGGAGATTATTCCATTTATTGCGATGGAAAACAGGTTTGTCCGACAAGCGATTATTGCCGATTTAAATCTTCAACAAGTGAAGATGCGATTTATCTGGAAGCCCGCAAAGATGAAATTGTTTACGGCAACTTGTGGGTAAATCGCGGCGAATCCTCGTATCATTTTAGCGCAGGCTTGTTGCGCTATTGGCCGTTCTTTTCAGATGGTAGAGGTCACGGTAGCGTTGCAGTGACTATGTTGTTTTTGGATATGATTGCGCTTCCTGTAGCTGTCGTTACAGCTGTTGTTCCAACGAGGGAATCTGGAAAATTCCCTACAGAAGTCACCATTCCTATTACGCGAGTGGATTCTGCATGGGTTAGCCCCTGGGACAAACCCTTCAAGTAATTACTTCACAATCCCGACTTCGCTGAGCTTTACGAATCCGCGGATTTTTTCGCCGAGGCGGATTTCTGCAAAGTTGCCTTGTTCGCCGATGACTTCGAAGCTTGTGCCTTCGGAGAGCGTGTTAAGTGTTTGTGACTTGTCGCTTGGGGCGCTTGTCACGTCGGCGCTTGAGGCGGTCACGACGCCCGTGATGTCTGTTTCGAGCGTGTACATCTTGTAGAGAGCGCTTGCGCCAATCGTGCAGAGAATAACACTCATACCGAATACAACGCCTGTGCAGATGTTCTTGCCGCGGCTGCCGTTCACGAAACGGCGGGCGAGAATCACGAGTGCGATTGCCCAAAAGAGAACGAGCGAAATGTTCATCTGGCTCTTGAGCGAAAGCGCGTGGTGCAAATCCATGAGTCCTTCGAGAATCGGGTTCTCTTCTTCGTCGCCTTCCTTGTCGCGAGTTTTTGTCTGTGCGAAATTCAGGTTGTGCTGGATGTCGTCATCGCTTGGGTGCAAACGGAGTGCTGACTTGTAGTAGAAAATCGCAAAGCCGAGTTTCCCGCTGCGGTAGTAGGCGTTGCCCAGATTGTAATAGAGGTCCGCATTGACGATGCCTTCGTCAACGCAGGTGCGCCATTCGTCAATCGCGCGCTCAAAATCGTTTTCGTTATATGCCTTGGTTCCGGCTTCGAGGCCGTTGCATTTGTCGGCGGCGCTTGCTGCGGAGGTGAGGAGAAGCGCTGCGGCGATCGTCAAAATAATCTGCTTAAAGTTCTTCATGTTTTTACCGACGCTACTTGAGTTTTTCGAGGCTTTCGCAGAGCTTTTCGACATCTGCGAGCATTTGGGACTGTTCTTCGGTCGATGCAGTGACCGGAGCAAAACGCACAAACGAGCATTTTTCAAGCCAGCTGTTGATGGCTTCAATCGTTTCTTCCTTGACGCCGCGCTTTGAAAGTTCTTGCTTCATTTGCGGGCGGGTCATGCCCTTGAATTCGACGTTCGTCAAATTGCTGAGGTAATCGATGAGGCCGTTTTCAAGTGCTGCGAAGAATGCCTTGCCGTCGCCGTTCTTGAGGGCGGTGCGGGCGTTCGCGAACTTTTCCTTGAGAAGCTTGTTGGCCTTGCCCTTGCGGACGAGTGCCGTGTTGCTGTTGCGTTTGCGGTTTCTCGTGATGGCAAAGTTTGCAATCAGGTAGAACGGAATCGCTGCTGCAAACAGAACCCAGAAGAGCACGCTCCTGTGCGGGGCGCTAGATTCGGACTTGTCTGTAATCGGGTGGATAAAGCGGATGTCGCTGCCGAGGAATTCAATTTCCTGCTTTTGAACGACAGGAGCCGAGGTGCCTGTGCCTGCGGAAATCGGAGCTTGGTAAACGGGTTCTGCGGGGGCATCGCTCTTTTCAACTTCGATAGTCCACGGGCCTGCCGAAGCTGCTTCGTACTTCTTTTTAGCCGGGTTGAACCAGGAATATGTAATGGCGGGGATTTCGAAAGTCCCCTTTTTCTTCGGGTAGAGGAAAACCTTGATATCCTTTGAGGTAATGACCTTGTTGCCCTTGACCTTCTTGTTGATGCTGTTTTCGGGCGGGACGGAGCGGAATTCGCTAAAGTCGGGGAGTTTCGGGTCCGTGATGGTTCCCGGAGTGCCGTCGCCCTTGATGCTGATGGCGAGTGTCAACGCTTCGCCGACCTTGAGGTTTGTGCGGTCGAAGTTGGCGCTAAAGCTGTAGTTACCGACCATTCCCGAGAAATCGGCAGGCTTGCCTTCGGTCGGGAGCGGGAGAACGGTAATGGAAAGCGGAGCGGTGGAGGTTTCCGTTTCGATGGATTCCTGCTTTACGCTACGGCTGGAGAATGACATGCCGCCCATTTGCTTCTTTTCTTCGACGATTTTGGGTTCACCGAGCTTGGTGTACTTGAACTTGAAAGACGGAATTTGGAGTGTTCCGCTCTTGGTCGGGCTGAGCCATGCGTATTTGGCGGATGCCTTCATTTCGCGACGGGCGCCTTCGACCGGCTTGAAATCCAGATTCGAGAGGTCGTTGCGGTGGACGATGAAATCGTTGCCGGTGCTCATGTCGGTAGCCTGGAGGCCGCCCTGGAAGTGCTCAAAAGTGTGGAGGCTGAGGGTGACGCTGAACTGTTCACCTTCGTAAATGGATTTTTTGCTCGGGGTAAGGCTTACGGCGAGAGCGTCGTCGTTATAGGAACGCTGCACGCTGACCGGGATTTTGCTGCTGATGGTGTTGGCTTCGCCGTTAATCATCCATGTGAGCGTTCCGAGGTCTTGTGTACCCGTCTTTTTTGGGGCTTTAATCTTGAAGGAATAGACGCGAGCCTTGTAGGCTCTTCCGCCCCCACCGAAAAACGAGTTGAAAATATCGTCCATGTCCGGGCGCATCACCTGATCGGCACTGTCGAGCCCGAGGAGCTTAAAGTTATTGCGTGTTTCGAGGCGGAGCGCGCCTCTGTTCTGCGGCAGTTCCTGAATCGGAACGATGAACTGCAAATTGAATGTCTGACCCGCTTCGATGCGGTCGCTATCGACTTGAAGAGATGGCTTTGCGTTTACAAATGCTGTTAAACCGAGACATAAAAGCAAAAATCGTTTCATAGCCCATAATTTACCAATTTTGGAACATATAGACAAATCAAATTGGTGAAAAAGCCCCCGCAAAAATGCAGGGGCAAGTAAAAATTAAGCCGGTTCTATGTCTAGCTTACCTTCTGTGTAGCGTTTCACGATCGAGTTCAAAAGCGTCTGGTAGGGAATCCCCACTCGTTCAGCTTTTGCCTTGAACGCTTCGAGAACGCCGGGGTCAAAGCTGGTTCCGACTTTTGACTTCCTGGACTTTGCTGCAGTCCTTTCTTTGGATGCCGCAATGGCCTTAGATAGTGCACCCGGGCCACTGAAAGATAGCCCGTTCTTTACGGCCCACTTGTGGTCTTCAAGTTCTTGCGCTTCTGTGCGGTTTTCGAAGTAAGCCGCCTTTTTTATTGCATCCCGTTCTATTTTGTCAATTTTAGCCATTGGTTTTTCCTCAGCTTGAAAGCGGTTGTTACTGTGTTTGTTATGTAAGAGTAAACGATCTTACAATATTTCCCGGAAATTTCAGCCAGTATTTCGATGCAGTCTTCATATTCTTTTGACTGGTAGGCCTTCACTACCGGGATTTTCTCGTCAAACAGGTCTCTTACTTCCTGTTCCGTTATCGAGCAAGAAGCCATGTGCTGTTTTGCGTGGTCGCTTATTCTTATGTTCATATCCTTAATATATGATAATGTCTAGATGATGTCAAGATATTTTATTTTTGTCGGTGAAAAATGACTATTGGTTGACTTGTCCCACTTCCGCGGGCGTAACAGTCCTAAAAACGGTTTCGAAAAATTTTCGCGAAATATATACTTTTCCCCCTTGAAACGTTAGTAAAAAAATGTTATCATTGGCGCCGTCAAAACAAGGAGTCAAAAACAATGTACTGCATTCTCGCCGCCCTCTTGATTAAGAGCTTTAAGAAATACGCAAAGCGCGCTTAATCCAAAAAGATTTTTCTCTCTCCAACTAACGAACGCGATGCCACGGTTTTTCCGTGGCTTTGCTTTTTTAGGGGCAAAATCGTTCAAGGTCGGCGCCGCATTTTGCTATGGACGAAATGTCCAAAAAAGTTGCCGAAATATATACTAAAATACCTTGACGTGTTAGTAAAACTTTGTTAATATTGGCGCCGTCAAAACAAGGAGTCAAAAACAATGTACTGCATTCTCGCCGCCCTCTTGATCAAGAGCTTTAAGAAGTACGCAAAGCGTGCCTAATTCTATAAAGAACGATTAAGAATAAGAATTGGTCTCGGGTTTCCGAGCCTTTTTTTATTTGCTAGCAATTTAAAAGTTTCTTTTACAAAATTAGAGTTATATTTGAAGCATGCGATATGGTGATTTAACTTCCTTTCAAACCGGCGTAGCCGTTCCCCTTTTCAGTCTTCACAGCAAGCACAGCATTGGCATTGGCGAATTCCTGGACTTGATTCCGTTCGCCCAGTGGGCCAAGTTCTGCGGATTCAATATCATTCAGCTTTTGCCTGTAAACGATACCGGCTCCGAGCCGAGTCCTTACAGTGCCCGCAGCGCTTTTGCCTTGAACCCGGTGTTCATTAATGTGCAGTCTGTTGAAGGAGCCTCTGTCCTCGAACATGAAATCGAAAAGGCCCGTGAACAGTTTGCTGAACTTGAACGTGTGGACTACTACCACATTACCACATGGAAGCGCGCCATCCTCCGCAAGATTTTTGATAATCAGTACGATGTCCTGAAAGCTTCGAAGAAGCTCCTTGCCTGGATTGACAAGAATTCCTGGGTCAAGTCCTATTGCGTCTATTGCACGCTCAAGGCCCAGAACAACGAAGCTAGCTGGAAGGACTGGAAAAAGTTCCAGAACCCCTCTGCTGCCGATGTCGACAAGCTTTGGATGAAGAACTACAGGGACGTGCTGTTCCAGGCTTGGATGCAGTACACTGCCGAAGGTCAGTTTACCGCCGCTGTGAACGAAGTCTCCAAACTCGGGCTCCGCCTGAAGGGCGACGTGCCTATCCTCATCAACGAAGACAGTGCCGACGTCTGGTTTGACCGCAAGTACTTCTCGCTTGCAGACCGCGCGGGTGCACCTCCTGACATGTTCAGCTACGGTGGCCAGAACTGGGGCTTCCCGACTTACCGCTGGGATGTGCTTGAAGCCGATGACTTTGGCTGGTGGCGTCGCCGTTTGGCTCAGGCCAGCAAGTTCTATCATGCTTACCGCATTGACCACGTGCTTGGATTCTTCCGCATCTGGGCGATTCCTGAATCTGAATCGACAGGTATCTTGGGACGCTTCCAACCGTCCATCCCGCTCACTTGGGACGTACTCCGCAATGCGGGCTTCTGCCGCGAATCGCTGGAATACCTGCGCCGTCCAAACTTCTCTATAGACCAGCTGCGTGAATTCCTCGGTGCCGAAACGGAAAGGCTCGTGCCGAAGTGCTTCACGAACTTGCCGGGAACGTTCGACCGCTTTATCATCAAGCCGGAACTTTTGTCCGAACGCGCCATCCTTGCTCTTGACGAACCGCAAGAAGTCAAGGATTCCATGCTCCGCGTTTACTGGAACCGCGTGTTTATCCCGACGGGTGACGAAAATACGTTCTACCCGTACTGGTACTGGTACAACCAGCCGGTGCTCTTTACACTCCCGCAGAACGAACAAGATAAATTGCACGATTTGATTGGCCAGAATGAACAGGCTCAGAACGCACTCTGGGAACAGAATGCCATGAAGCTTTTGTCTGTACTCGCCAACGAAACGGATATGCTCGTTTGCGCCGAAGACCTTGGTGCAGTGCCGCCGTGCGTGCCGACTGTGCTCAAAAAGCTCGACATCATGTCGCTACGCATTGAACGCTGGGCCCGCAACTGGAACGTTCCGTATTCTCCGTATTACAGCATGGAAGATTATCCGCGCCTCTCCGTTTGCACAACGAGTTGCCATGATACTTCGACGCTCCGCGGCTTGTGGGAAGAACCTGATTTTGACAAGGGCTTCTACTGGTCTCATGCGGGCCTGCCGGGCGTTGCTCCCGAAAAGCTTACGCCGCCTGTGGTGCACGACATCTTGTCGCATGTGTTTACTGCAAATAGTTTGTTCTGCATTCCGCCGATCCAGGACTACTTTGCGCTTTCGGCTTCGCTTTCTGAGTGCGACCCGAAGGAAGAGCGCGTCAACATTCCGGGAACGGTCGGTGGCAAGAACTGGACTTATCGCACGCCGTGCAGTGTCGAGGACTTGCTTGCCAATGCGGGCTTGATTTCGGAGATTAGCAAACTTGTCGAAGAACGTAAGTCCCGTGCCCTCTGGAAGATTTAGCGCTCCCGCTTGGGTCAAGGACGCTGTTTTCTATCAGATTTTTCCGGACCGCTTTTGCCGTAGTGCAAAGTACAAGGCGGTCGGAAAGTTTGTGGATTGGGATACGCTCCCGACCCGTGAAAACATGTTCGGCGGAAACCTCGCGGGCATTTGCGAAAAACTGGAATACATTGCGTCGCTTGGCGTGAATGCGATTTACCTTTGCCCGATTTTCAAGAGCAATTCGAATCACCGTTACCATACGGTTGATTATTTTGAAATTGACCCTGTTTTGGGGACTCTCAAGGATTTTGACACGCTTGTCAAGAAGGCGCACAAGCTTGGGCTTCGTGTGATTCTGGATGGCGTGTTCAACCACTGCTCGCGCGGTTTTTTCCAGTTCAACAGCTTGATGGAGCTCGGCAAGAATTCCCCGTACGTGGACTGGTTCCATGTGCACGGCTGGCCGCTCCATGCGTATTCGGGTAAGCCCAATTACGATTGCTGGTGGGGGTATCCTGCACTTCCGAAGTTCAATACCGATAATCCCGACGTTCGCGATTACCTTTTCTCGGTGGGTGAGTACTGGATGAAGCGTGGCATTGATGGCTGGCGCCTCGATGTTCCGAACGAGATTGACGACGATAGCTTCTGGCAGGAATTCCGTCGCCGCATCAAGGCGATTAACCCGGACGCCTATATTGTCGGTGAAATTTGGGACGAGCCTTCGCGCTGGCTGCAAGGCGACCAGTTTGATGGCGTGATGAATTACCAGTTCCGTAAGGCTGTGCTTGCGTACCTCTTTGACGAGAAGCCGATAGACGTGGCTGAATTTGCGAAGCGCTTGCAGGGCGCGTTCCCAGAAGGTCGTTTTGGTGTGCCGATGAACTTGCTCGGGAGCCATGATACGATTCGCTTGGCGTCACTTCCATGCTCAAATTTGCAGCGAGTGAAGCTTGCGCTTGCGCTGTTGTTCTTTTTGCCGGGCGCTCCCTGTATATATTATGGCGAAGAAATCGGCATGTTGGGTGGCAAGGACCCCGATAACCGCAGGGCGTTCCCGTGGGATAAATTCCCGGAAATGCAGAAGGCGCCTATCTATGACTATATAAAAAGCTTGATTGCGCTCCGCAATAAGGAACGCGTGCTGCGCGATGGCTCGCTTGAGATTGCTTATAGTGCGGGCCGCCTAGAAATTGTCCGTACCCTCGGCAAGAAGAAGATGACGCTTGCGATTTCGGCTGCAAAGCCGGATCCTGCGTTTGAAATAAATGACTAAATTGCTATCTTTGTCCCGCAACTAGTATGTTTAATGCCTTTTAAGGGATTACAAATGAATAAACATAAATTCGGCTTCCGAGAAATTATCATTCTCCTAGTCATCATTCTTTCAGCCATCTCTGTATGGCCGTCTATCCAGGTTCACTCCAAGAAGGGTGAAGCCAAGCAGGCTTTCCTTAAGGAAAATCCGAAACTGAGCTCTCGTTCTGTTAACTTCGGTTTGGATCTTGCTGGTGGTACTAGCATCACGCTCCAGATTGATCAGTCTGGCCTCAAGGAAGGTGAAGATATCAAGGATATCCAGGCCCAGTCCCTCGAAATCATTCGTAACCGTGTTGACCAGTACGGTCTTTCTGAACCGCAGATTTCTCTGGCTGGCGATGACCGCATTGTCGTTGAACTGGCTGGTGTGGATGATTCCACGGCTAAGGCTCTCGTGGGTTCCACGGCAAAGCTCGAATTCAAGATTCTCGCTGAATCTGAAAAGTTTACGCAGGTTGTTGGCCTCATCGACCAGTACTTGACCCGTCAGACGACGGATATCATTGCTGATTCCACGGTGAGCGATTCTGCTAAGGTTGATTCTGCCAAGAAGGCTCCGGAAGCTAAGGATCAGGCTTTGTCTGATGAAGAACTTCTTGCTGGTGGCGTTGCAAAGGCAGAAACCGCTGAAAAGAAGGATTCCGCTGTTGCTGAAGCCGCTCCGGCAGACGTGGTCGGACAGTCCCTTTCCTCCTTCTTCATCTCTTACGGCAATGGCGGTTTCATTGCTGAAGAAAGCGTCGAAAAGGTGAAGAAGCTCCTCGCTACAGAAGGTGTTCAGAAGCTCATCCCGCGCGATGTCGCTTTCGCTTTCGGTAGCGGTCTCGAAAAGCTCCGCCGCGATGCCAACATCAAGGCCAAGCGTCTTTACCTCCTCAAGCGCCGCGCAGAAATGGGCGGTGACGATATCACGGATGCTCGTCCGTACCGCGTCAGCGATGGTATGAGCGCCGGTGAAGTTGCCGTGAACCTCAAGTTCGGCGGCATCGGTCCTAAGAAGTTCTCTGCTGTTACTGCTGCTAACGTCGGCAAGCAGATGGCCATCGTTCTTGATAACCAGGTCATTAGCGCTCCGGTCATCCGTGACCGTATCCCGAACGGCGAAGCTCAGATCACGGGTCTCGACGACATTGCCGAAGCTAACCGCCTCGCTGTCGTTTTGAAGGCTGGCGCCCTCAAGGCTCCGATGCAGATCATCGAAAGCCGTAGCGTTGGTGCAACCCTCGGTGAAGAAAACATTGCTCAGGGCTTTGGTTCCGGTGCAATCGGCCTCTTGCTCTGCTTGGTGTTCATGGTTGCTTACTACCGTCTTGGTGGCTTTATCGCAAGTATCGGTGTGATGATCAACGCCGCTGTGACTGCCGCTGTGATGTCTGTGTTTAACGCCACGCTTACTCTCCCGGGTATTGCCGGCTTCATCCTCGTCGTCGGTATGTCTCTCGACGCGAACGTGATTATTTTCGAACGTATTCGTGAAGAACTCAAGAACGGCCTTACGGCTCGCGCCGCTGTCGCCAAGGGTTATGAACGTGCATTCAGCGCCATCTTGGACTCCAACTTGACGACGGTCTTGACGGGTCTTATTTTGTACAAGATTGGTACGGGTTCTGTCAAGGGTTTCGGTCTTACGCTTATGATCGGTATCCTCACTTCTCTCTTCTGCGCTATTACGGTTTCTCGTGCCGTCTTGGATTGGAGACTTGCAAAGCGCGATAGAACGACGCTCTCTATCGGTTCTGGCTTCAAGACTTTGAACAATGCTAACCTCCAGATTATGAAGAACCGTGGCAAGTTCAAGGTTCTCTCCTGGATTCTCATTATTGCAAGTGTCGCTTGCATTGCAGTGAAGGGCTTTGACTTCAGCATCGACTTCACGGGTGGCCAGGTCTACACGATCCAGTATCAGGATACTGAAAAGCACGAAACCGACTTGAACAAGGCTTTGAGCAAGGCTGGCATTGAAGGTGCTCGCGTCCGCTCTCTCGGCGGTACGTCTGCTAACTCTTACCAGGTCAGCGTTCGCGGCGATGACACGAGCTTCGAACTCGCTATGACCAAGGCTTTCGAAGCCGCCAACCAGAAGTGCGAAATTGTGGCTAAGGACTCTGTGGGTCCGACCATCGGTAAGGAACTCCGCTTCAATGCTATTTTGTCTGTGATTATCGCATGGCTCTGCATTGCCCTCTACGTTTGGTTCCGATTCGGTAAGCTTGGCCTTGGCTTCGGCGTTGCTGCTGTGCTTGGCCTTATTCACGATACCATCATCACGCTCGGCTTCATCTCTGCCTTCGGTCTTTCTTTCGATGGCGCCTTGATCGCTTCGCTCCTCACGATGATTGGTTACTCCGTCAACGATACCATCGTGAACTTCGACCGTATCCGTGAAAATACCGCTCTCTTCGGTGCTGCAAAGTACGAACAGACAATCAATAGCTCTTTGAACCAGTGCTTCAGCCGTACGGTGATTACCTCTCTCACGACTCTCTTCGTTTGCGTGGTTCTCGCTGTTATGGGTGGTTCTTCCATCCGCGACTTCGGTCTTGTCCAGTGCTTCGGTATCCTCATCGGTACTTACTCTTCTGTGTGCGTCTGCTCTCCGATCGTTCTCTGGTGGAGCAAGAAGTTCAAGAAGGGTGTGTAATTAGACGAGAGTATGCCGCTTAGGTTGGTGAGCCTGCCGAACCACGCGGCTACAGACGAAAGACTAGAGATTTGCCCCGGCTTAGCGCCGGGGCTTTTCTGTTGCTATTATCTGCTGTTTTTAATGGAATTTTTTCATCCTTGGTCTTTCGACTTTCGTCTAATTTTCTATATTGCCCATGTTCGATAAAGGGGGCGGTATGCTCAAGTATTACAAAATCGAATCCGGTCGTCTCTCAGTAGCTCCGAACGAAGAAGCTGCTGACATCGTTATGATGGGTTCTTTAAGCCAGGAACAGCGCAGCATCCTTGTTAAGGAATATGAGATAACGGAACATACGATTGCCTCCGCATTTGACTCGGACGAACTTTCCCGTATCGAATACGACGATGATTTTACGACCATCGTGTTCAAAAAGCCCAAGAATTATTCTGCCGAGGATAATTTCCAGTTCCGCGTGGAATCTTTTGGCATCTTCATTTTCAAGGACTGGGTCTTGCTCCTTACGGACAGCGACATCCCGGTGATGGATGAACGCAAGTTCTCGAAAATCGATAGCCTGAATACGTTTGTGCTCCGCGTGCTGAGCTTTGCTATTGCACACTTCAATGAACACTTGAAGATCATCAACCGCATCAATGACGACTTGGAACTTCGTCTCAATACTTCGATGGAAAACAAGTATTTGCTCTCGATGTTCAGCTTGAACAAGGGCTTGATTTACTACGTGAGCGCCTTGAACAGTAACGATACGCTGCTCCGCAAGCTCCAGCTTGGCCGCAGCCTCAACTGGACCGAAGCCGAACGCGAACTCTTGGAAGATATCCAGATTGAAAACGGGCAGAGCTTGCAACAGGCAAACATCTACGCGAACATTTTGACGTCCATGATGGATGCGCGCGCAAGCGTGATCAACAACAACGTGAACCAGTTGATGAAGAACCTCACTATCGTGACGATTTCTATCTCGCTCCCGACGTTCTTCGCAAGCTTGTTTGGCATGAACGTGAAACTCCCGTTTGGCATGAACGGCGATGCGACTGTCGGATCCCCGGTGGCGTTCTGGATTATCATCGCCATTTGCTTCCTCTCCGTGTTTGTCTTCTTGGCCGTCTGGATGCGCAAGAAGTAGTTTTGCGCTTTACGCAAGTCACTCGAATTACTAGTTACAAGAAAACGCGACCGTTGTGGCCGCGCTTTTCGTTTAAACGGGATGTTTGACGCTTACTTCAAAATCGGCGTTCTGGCGATGCTTCTCTTGACGAATGCCAAGACGCACTTTTCCCAGTCGGAGCGTGTCATGGCGTATGCGAATTTGCTGCGGATTTCTTCGTGACCGAAGGCGACGCGTTCGCCGGACTGATTGTAGATGGCGTAGTCTGCATAAATCCAGAGACCTTTTTCAACAATCGTTTCGCCTGCGAATGCCATGCTGTTTTGTCCCGGATTTACGTTTGCGCCAAATGCAGCACCTGAAGAATAATAGGCTTGATTGGCGTGAGCATCTTCTCTGCGGCTAAAGATAACATTAGAGATTGCCAAGTAGTACCCGTTGCCCTGTTCCATGGATGTGGGCTTCGGGGTCTTGAATTCTGTGGAGTCAACGTGATCCGTTTCGATAATCATGCCTTCGGCATCGACCTTTTTATAGTCCAATGCGATAGCTCCCTTGATGTAGGTCTCGTAGTCCTTCTTGAGTTCGAGCTTGAACCATTCACCAAAGTTGTTTGCGTATTCTTCGATGTCGTCCTTGAGGTCGTCTTCGTTTTCAACGAGAGGTTCCGTGAACACGATTGTCAGCTTGGAAGGCTTCTCGGTCCATGTCTGTGCAACAGAGAAGGTTGGGGCTTTCTTGGCGCAACCTGCAAAAATCAATGCAATTGCGGCGAGTAAAATCAGTTTGAGTTTCATTCCATTTTCTCCTTTTTGGATTTATTTGTGCTCAAAATATAGCATAAAATAAAAAAAGAAAAAGCCTGCGATTATCTCGCAGGCTTGACTAATTATAAACTTATTCTAAGAATGTATCGCCGTTTTAGTTTCCGCGATCGCTCATGCTTGCGAACATAGCGGTGATTTCTTCGGTGAAGTTGCTCTTCGGGAACTTGTCGGCAATGGCAAGCGCTTGTTCCAAGTGTTCCTGGGCTTCGGCTTTCGCCTTTGCAAAGCTCTTCCTTGCCATCAGTCGGTCCTGAATCTTTTCTGGGATGCCTTCTTCAGAAGCCTTAGCGATAAAGCCTTCCATTTCGCGACGTTCTTCGGCGGTGCAGTCCTCGAAGTAATAGAGGAGCGGCAACGTGATAAGTCCGTTCGAAAGGTCTGTGAACTTCGCCTTGTCCATATTCACAGAACCGTAGCCATAGTCCAGCAGGTCGTCGATAATCTGGAAAGCGATGCCAAAGTGCGTTCCCATCTTGGCGCATTCGTCAACCATAGGCTGGTCAAAGCCAGCCATGATACCACCGAGGCGAGCGGCTGCGTCAATGAGAGCGGCGGTCTTTCCGTCGATGATTTCGTTGTAGGCCTTGCGAGAAAGTCCCATGTCACCGCAATGGTCGAGCTCCAGGATTTCTCCGATGATGAGCTTGTCTGCCGCATCAGAAATGATCAGAGGAACGTTACGGGCTTCTTCGTTGATGACACAGCGCATGGACTGCGAAAGCACATAGTCGCCAATCAAAACGGCTACTTGTGTGCCCCATTCGCGGTGGGCTGTCTTTTGACCACGGCGGACGTCCGTACCATCAATGATGTCATCGTGGACGAGGCTAGCGAGGTGCAAAAGTTCTACGGCCGCACAGGCGTGTGCAACGCGGTCAATATCCGGTTTTTGCGTTCCGCAGTTTGCGAGCAGGCAAAGGAGCGTCGAACGGATGCGCTTGCCTTTACGGCTGAATAGCGTTACAAGGCGGTCGCTAATCCCAGCGGGGGCATTCTTTGCCACCTGCATAATGACTTGTTCCGTCAGGTCTAGTTCTTGTTTTACCAAGTCTCGTGCTTGAGATAAAACGGCTTTGAAGTCGGCTTTCGTCGGACTCATTTAAATATCCAAATCGTTCAAGACTTTATATGCATTCGTTTCGATGAACTTGCGGCGCGGTTCCACGTCTTCGCCCATGAGCATGCTGAAAATCTGGTCGGCAAGCACACTGTCTTCCACATGGCACTGCTTGAGGAAACGAGTCTTCGGGTTCATGGTCGTGTCGTTCAGCTGTTCCGGCGACATTTCGCCCAAACCTTTGAATCGGGTAATCGCGACATTCTTCTTGTCTTCGATTTCGGCCATGACCTTGTCTTTTTCGTTTTCGTCGAACAAGTAGCGTTCCTTCTGCCCAATCTTGAGTTTGTACAGAGGAGGCATAGCGAGGAAGATATGTCCTGCATCTATCAACGGACGCATGTAGCGGAAGAAGAACGTCAAGAGAAGTGTCTGGATGTGAGAGCCGTCCACATCAGCATCGGTCATGATGATGATTTTGTCGTAGCGGAGTTTTTCTATCTTGAATTCCGTGCCGATGCCAGTACCGATTGCGTTCACCAGGTTCTGGATTTCTTCGGTGTCGAGCACGCGATGGAGGCTTGCCTTTTCGACGTTCAAAATCTTACCGCGGATCGGGAGGATTGCCTGGAATTCACGGCTACGGCCCATCTTTGCGGAACCACCTGCAGAGTCCCCTTCCACGATGAACATTTCGCATTCCTTCGGGTCGCGGCTGGAGCAGTCGGCGAGCTTGCCCGGAAGGCCGCCGCTTTCGAGAACGTTCTTGCGGCGGGCGAGTGTTCGTGCGCGGTGGGCCGCTTCACGAGCCACAGCGGCGTTGTAAACTTTGTCCAAGATAATCTTGACGGCTGCCGGATTTTCCTGGAAGTATTCTTCGAGCTTGGCGCCGAATGCAGAAGCGACATAGCCTGCAATTTCGGAGTTGCCGAGCTTGCGCTTGGTCTGGCCTTCAAATTGCGGTTGTGATACTTTAATAGCGATGACTGCGGTAAGACCTTCACGAATATCGTCCGAGGTAATCTGCGCTTCTTTTTTGCCCTTCGGCATGTCTTGAGCAAACTTGCTGATAACGCGGGTGAGGGCTGTCTTGAAACCCGTCACGTGCGTACCGCCATCGTAAGTATTTACGTTGTTGACGAAGCTGAAGAAGTTTTCCTGATATCCATCGTTGTACCACATGGCAACTTCCAAGGGGTACTGGCCGTCGGGGAGAACCAAGTGGATGGGTTCTGCAAAAAGCGGTGTGCGGTGTTCGTCCACATAGCGTACAAATTCAGAAACACCACCGGGGAAGCAGAACGTGTCGGTCTGCTTGTGTTCCGGATCGCGTTCGTCCGTAAGCGTCAAGCGAAGGCCGCTCATGAGGAATGCAAGTTCGCGGAAACGCGTGGCGAGCGTGTCGTACACGTAAACGGTTTCGGAGAAAATGGTATCATCC
Organism: Fibrobacter sp. UWB2; assembly: GCF_002210425.1. Taxonomy (NCBI): domain Bacteria; kingdom Pseudomonadati; phylum Fibrobacterota; class Fibrobacteria; order Fibrobacterales; family Fibrobacteraceae; genus Fibrobacter; species Fibrobacter sp. UWB2. Next base: position 98,537 of record NZ_MWQK01000006.1, read on the forward strand.
GGATAGAATTCAACGGACGTACCGGTCGTTCCGTCGGATTCTCCGATGTCGACCTGCGGGCCGCACGGAACACCGCGTGCAAATTCCTGACGGACAACACGGCCATTGCGGCGCACGGTCACGATAAGCTTGTTAGAAAGTGCATTCACGCAGCTCACGCCCACGCCATGCAAACCGGCCGAGACTTTATAAGAGCTGTTGTTGAACTTACCACCGGCGTGGAGCTTGGTCATCACGACCTGGATGGTGCCCACCTTTTCTTTCGGGTGGATGTCGGTCGGAATGCCACGGCCGTTGTCGGTGACGCGGATGCCGTTACCCGGCAAAATGGAAATTTCGATATGGTTGCAGAAACCAGCGAGGGCTTCGTCCACGGAGTTGTCGACCACTTCCCAAACGAGGTGGTGTAGCCCGCGGATGTCGGTGGAACCAATGTACATTGCAGGGCGGACACGAACTGCTTCTAGACCTTCGAGAACGGTAATGCTTGAACCGCTATAATCTGCTTCCGCCTTCTTTACTTCTTCTGTTTCTTCTGCCATAATTCCTCTATTAAGCCCCTCTTAGATGAATCGTATTCCTTGAATAAAAGGCTTCCCTAAAAGGGTATTACACTTCTCAATAATAGCTTTTTTTTGGAGGTTCATTTCGAACTTTAACGCCGAATTAGCGACCTTAAGCACCAATATTTTTTTGTCGATTTTTTCAGGTTTTACATGGCTTACCAGGAGGGGGCCAACCACCTCCGAAAACCGCTCCGAAATGGTCTTAAAGTTGATATCTTCAGTGATATGGTTCTTCTGGAGAACGCGTTCTAGGAGGACTTGGATGTCCTGAACTTTGTTCCCCGTGTAGCTCTTGTTGCTCGTGCGTTTTGTTTCGAACATTTGTACAAATTTATCGCGTTAAACAAGCAGCAATTTGGAAAGCGTAAAACCGCCAATCAGGATGCTTGTCATGCCGGCAACCACGGTCGCCTTGGTGCTCTTGCCCACGCCTTCTGCACCGCTGTGGGTAAAGAAGCCGAAGAAGCAAGCGTAACTCGAAATGAAGAATCCGTAAAGTGTTGCCTTGATAAGGCCCACGACCAAGTCCCAGTTCTGGTAGAACATGCGCACTCCGTAAAAGAACACCGACCACGAGACTTCCTTGTAGAGGTGCGCCACTTCGTAACCGCCGACAATGCCGATGAAAATGCTCAAAATTGTCAAAACCGGAAGCATGATGACGGTTGCAATGAGTCTTGGCGCAAGCAAGTACTTATAGGGATTAAGTCCTAATACTTTGTATGCATCAAGCTGCTCCGTGACCGCCATAGTGCCAAGCTCCGAACACATCGAAGCGCCGATACGGCCTGCAAGCACCATCGCCGTAAGAATTGGGCAAAGTTCCACCATCACGGACTTGCCAACGGCCATGCCGACAAACATCATGGGAATCATGTCGCCAAACTGGTAGGCGAGCTGCCATGACATGATGGCGCCTGTAGCAAGCGATGCGGCAAACACCACGGGAATACTCGTGATACCCACGTGGTGCATCTGTTCAACAGTCGTGTGAAGATTGGTGAAGGCCCCGGGAATGTTCTTGAACAGTTCCCAGATAAACAGCACGTAACCCACGACCTTGTTCAGGAAGCGTCTTACGGCTTGTCCGAGGCCTTCGGCCATTTTGTTCATTATGAAAATCAAATTGGACCGTTACTTCTTAGGCTTTGCAGCGCCTTTCTTTTTAGCAGGTGCGCTGATGGACTTCTTGAAAAGATTCATGTCGCTCAGGTACTTGATGGCTTCGTTCAGCTGCTTGTCGCGCTTGAGCGAGAATGCCGTGCTGACGGAGTCATTCACAAATGCCGTGAGGAGTTCGCGCTTGATGCCGTCCTTGATGTAGTCCTTGTTGGCTTCGAACTGGGCATCGCGGTTATCTTCAAGAGCCTTGCGCATTTCGGTGATGCGCTTCACGAGCGTAGAATCCGAAATGGTCTTTGCGCTGTCGCCCATGTAGTTCTGTTCGCGGATGATGCTCTTTTCAAGCTGGTCTACGCCGACGAGGGCGTTGCTCTTGACCTTCATGAAATTCGTGTCCTTTTTGCAGAACGCCTTGAACTGCGTGAAGAGGGAATCCGGCACGGTCCATTCGGAGTTCACCTTGACGCCTGCCTTTTCGAGGCTCGGGCGAATCTTGACGGCAAACTTGAAGTACATGGCCATGCGTTCCTGCACCTGGACAACCCACGGCATCGGATCGAGTTCCACATCGACGTCCGGCGTAATGCCGCCGCCGCCAAACATCATGCGGCCGTTGTTCGTGTAGAACGTGTCGCGCTTAGCGGTATCGGCCTTTACAGAATCGGTCTTTGCGGCTTCCTTTTCGTCGTCATATTCATCATCTTGCAGGGTGAGACCCTTGATGCCGTTTTCCGGCTTGTTGATGCAACGACCGAAGGGGAGGTAGTAGAATGCTGTCGTGAGCTTGAGAGCGTTACCGGCATTGTCGAGCGGGAAGATGGTCTGCACGGAACCCTTGCCGAACGAGGTCTTACCGACGATCAAGGCGCGGTCCCAGTCCTGCAATGCGCCCGAGACAATTTCGGCGGCACTAGCGGAACCCTGGTTCACGAGGACGACCATCGGAACATCGGACTTGAGCATCGGATTTCTGCGCGAGGCGCTTTCGGTCTTCTGGGTGCGGCCACGGGTGCTGACAATCACGTTACCCGGCTTGAGGAAGAGTTCGCTGATTTCGATAGCCTGGTTCAAAAGTCCGCCCGGATTGTAGCGCATGTCGAGGATGAGCTTCTTCATGCCCTGCTTCTGGAGGCCACGGATGGCGTTTTCGACATCGCTTGTGGTCTTGTCGCTAAAGGTGGCGAGCTTGATGTAGCCAATTTCCGGAGTGACCATGCCGTAATACGGAACGGCGTGCACGATGATTTCTGCTCTGGTGATGGTGTAGTCCATGAGGTCGGGAACGCCTTCGCGTTCAATCGCGACGGTCACGTCTGTTCCAATTTTACCACGGAGCTTGTTGACGGCGTCGTCAAGCGACATACCTTTTGTTTCTTTGCCGTCGATTTTGCGGATGCGGTCACCTGCGCGGATGCCGAGCTTGAATGCTGGCGTGCCGGAGAGCGGCGAAATGACGGTGAGGATGTTGTCGCGGAGACTGATGGTAATACCCACGCCACCGAACTTGCCTTCCATCGAAACGCGAAGGCTTTCGTAGTCCTTGGGGGCGAAAACGGTCGTGTGCGGGTCCAGAATGTTTCTGATGCCATTGATGGCGGCGTCCGTGAGTTCGGTCGGATTGACGTTTTCAACGTACTTGCGGTTGACTTCGGAAAGGACCTTGTTCAAACGCGAAACTTCGTCGTAAAAATCTCCAGGAGGAGTTTTCTTATCGGTAGCGGCGTTCGCGATGCAAAGCGCGGACAGCGTTGCCATGAATACAGAGCGGAAACAAAAAGATTTAAACATCATGCTTTAAAGATACAATTTCCTATAAAAAATCACCACCTTATAAGGAAAAACCGGCTATGAATAGCCGGTTTTTTTATGAAAGGAGAGAGTATGAAACTTGTTAGGAGCAATAAGAGTGTTATGCGGCTTCGCAGAGGAGGCGTTCGACGTCGGCATCGCGGAGCTTGTTCAAGGCGTTTTCCTTGAGCTGGCGGACGCGTTCCTTGGAGAGACCCACCATCGGAGCGATTTCCTTGAGGTTCAGGTCGGAATCCATCTTGAAACCGTAATAGAGCTTGAGGATTTCCTTTTCCTGGCTCGAAAGGTTCTTGTCCATCACCTTGTCGAACACTTCTGCACGGTTGTTGTTATCGGCAAGTTCGTCGGTGCGGCTCTGGGAATCGGAAATGGTATCGCCAAGCGTTGCGTCGCCATCTTCGTTGACCGGGGTGTCAAGCGATGCTGCGCTGCTACCCATCATGAGAATCTTTTCGATTTCGTTAGCCTTGTACTTGGAAAGGCCTTCGAGCGACTGGGCGTTGACGGTGTATGTTCCGCCAATGACCTGCTGAACATCCTTAGCGTGACGGTTGAAGCGGCGAAGCATCAATTCCTTTTCGGCGCTAATGCGGATCATGCGACCTTTTTCGGAAATGGCGCGGGTGATGTTCTGACGGATCCACCACACGGCATAGCTGATAAACTTGATATTCTGGGAGCGGTCAAAACGGCGGGCGGCTTCAATGAGTCCCATGTTCCCTTCGTTAATGAGTTCCATGATATCGAGGCCACGGCCCTTGTAGAGATTGGCAATGTTCACGACAAAGCGGAGGTTGGCGTTGACCAACATATCCAAGGCAGCCTTGTTGCCTTCGGCGGACTTCTTGAGCAATATCGTTTCCTGTTCTCTTGTGAGTAACGGGTAACGGGAAATGTCGTTCAGATATTGCATGTAAATGTCTTTTTGATCGTGATTGTTAAGGGTTTTCATGGTGACCTCCTCATTTTTACATTATCAAATTTACCTCCAGTTTGAGTTCCTTGTGTCATTACTTAGAATGGTGCGTGCAAAAGTTAAATTGAGTTTTTGTTAAAAAAGTTCGTGATTTTTGTCACGAAATTGTCATAAAGCGCCAAATAGGTTGGTTTTTGACTAAATTTTTTAGTATGAATGACAATGTTTCTACAAATAACACTGAAAAGTGTGAAGGTCTTTTCCAAAGAACTCGTAACAAATTCGCCGTTTTGCAAGAAATCGGCTTTGAACGCAATGAAAACAGGCTTCGTGAGCTCTTGAAAGACGAACGCGACTTGGTTCAGTTCCCTATTCCGCTTTTTTTGCCTGCATTTTTAGTTTGGCTGTTCATGCTTTTGTTCCCGCTGGTGCTTATTCTAGACCCGACAAATGCGTTGAATATGAGCGTAAACATTAATGGGCTTGTGGGCTTTTATTTGCCCATGCTGAGTACGGTTTTCGTTTTTATCTTGAACCAAAAGTTTATGGTGCCGCAGCTTGTGTTTAAAAAACGCTATGCGACGTATTTTGTCTGTAATTCCGTTTTAGTGGTGGCAACGTTGTTCTTTAGAGAAGTGGCGTTCTTTGTGATGGAACGTTCTCCGAACGAAGGGGTTGGTGACTTCTTTAGTTCCTATTGTTTCTCGTTTGTTAAAGGACACTTTGGCGTTTGGCCCGTTATATCGTTTACTATCCTTGTTGTGTTTGTTTGCATTCTTTGCGTGCTGTACCACGTGATGTTCCGACAGATTGTGCGTGCGTTTATTTTGCGCGAACAGAAACGCTCGGAATTGCAGTACGAGCTGGATTTTTTAAAAAATCAGTTAAGCCCGCATTTTCTCTTTAATACTTTGAATAACATTTCTGCTTTAATCCAGATTGATCCGAAGCGGGCTGAAAGTTCGATGAACAAACTTTCGCAACTTTTGAGGATGATGCTTTACCAGGTCAAGGACAAGTATATCACTCTGAAAGAGGATGTGGATATTTTGCAAAAGTATGCAGACTTGGAAAAACTTCGCCTTGATGAAAGTTTTGACTTTGTCTTTAATGTGAATCTTGAAAATCCGAATTTGATGATTGAACCTTTGCTGGTGATGCCGCTGATGGAAAACGCGATGAAACATTGTGTGAATCCGAACGGCAAGAGTTTTGCGCATATCACGATTACGCAGACGGGTGAGACATTCCACTTCCATTCGGAAAATTCCAATTTCCCGAGAAAGTCGACTCGCAAGAGTAGCGGACTTGGACTTTCGACTTTCGAAAAACGTCTAGATTTAATTTATATGGGAGCTTATGAGTATTCTGTGAATATTGTCGATGATGTCTATATCAGTGACTTGATTATTCATTTGAAAAAATAAAAATCATAAAATTTTTTATTAACCCCTTTACACAATTAAAAAATTATTGTAGTTTAATGACCGCTTCGATTCTGTCGAGGCGGTTTGTTATATCCTTGTTTATATTCTTCCTTACATCATTTAATAGATCCTTTACGGCTGAATAAGCCTGTTTATTCTCAAATTCAATAAAAGAAGGAAAAATCCTATGATGCGTAGGATGTTTAAGGGCGTTGCCTTAGCGGGAGCCTTGTTGGCTCTTGATGGCTTTGCCGAGGAATGTAAGGGCGTCGCGCTGTATTCTGACGGTAGCGACAATGGTCAAATGATTGAAACGGGGAGAACTTTCCCGGAGTCGCCGGAATGGAAGGCGAACTGGGGAAACTTCGATGGAATGAATGCTCCGTATATCCGGTTGTCTGGCATGAAAAATGTGCAAGGCGACTGGAAAGGATTGCTCTCGTTCCCGTCGCTACCACTGCATGTTGATGGCGGTATGCTCCGTTTGAAGGTGCGTGCTACGCAAAATGCAAAGTTCGGCGTTTGGTTGAAGGGGACTTCATCGGAGAGTCGCGTCTACTACGTGAACTTGACGGCGGATAAGACGCAGTCTCTCGAAATACCGCTTGAAAGTCTTGGCGTGACAGGTTCGATGGATGTTGCAAATGTGGGCGTTGGGCTATTTGGTGTTCCGCAATACCAGTACACGACACTCTTCATTGACGAAGTCGAACTCAGCTGTACGAAAAGCGGTTCGAGTGTAGTATCGTCTTCATCTTCGGTTGCATTTGCCAATGATGAACGTTGGGAATATGAATTTTCCAATGTCGAATCATGGTCGGTGAATCGTGAAGCGCGTCTGTTGCCTGCTGTGGAATCGGAATTTGGCGCTGCGTATTCCCCGCAAGAGCGAAATGCGCTTCTCTCGACGACAGATGCTGATTTTGTCGTGAGTATGCTAGACCATCTGAAAATCGTGAATAGCATACGTGCTAAGGAAATGACTGCCCAGAAGTCGCGATTGTCATGGTACGATAATTTGTATACGGTTGTCCGCAATAGACTTCGCGAAAATGTGGTGGCAAATCCGAAACAGCTTTATTTCGAAGCCGAGGCGATTGCTGCCAATTCGGACTATACGGTGATTCCCCTGCTTGTGGCGGATTTGGATTACGTGTATAGCGCGTGTTCGGATGCAACGTGTGCATCGACGCGTAATGTGAATGCTCATTTGCTTACGGCGGGGCTTCCGACATCATTTGTTCGCGGATCTAAAGTAAGCCTCGTGTTGGACCCGTACTTTATCGTGACAAAACAACGTGAGTTGCCTTCTGTTTCTGTTTGCGTTGCAGGCTCGTGCAAGTCGGTTTCTCCTGGAAATCAGCTAGAACTGGAATTTCCGTCGTCAGGCTTACAGACGATTGTTGTCAAATTGAAAAGCGGGGACCAAAATGTTGAACAGAAGCTCTTTGTGGAGGTGAAGTAATGATGCGCTATTTATGGCTTTTTCTTATGATGTTCTTTGCGTCTAACGCTATGGCGGCGCATAAGGATTTCTCGTTCTTTGTCGATGAAAATGATCGTCTTTGCATACAAAAGGGTAAGTTCCTTGTTAATCTGAGAGGTTATGATAATGAAGGAAAACTTTGTAGCGGGAAAACGCAATCTGTGCGAATCCGAGTTATCGACGCTCCTGAAGATAAACATACACCGACTGATATCTATTTGGAACGTCCGTTCATAATTGTCGACGGTATCAATTTAGATCCAGAAGAAAAGAAAACCTTGACAGATTTGGAAGACCAAATTAATCAGGTCTGGTTACCAAATTTGTTGAAAACTTTGGGATATACACCTGTTCTTGTGCAGTTTACGGAAACAGTTCGAACGTCATTGCAAGAAAACTCAAAGGTGTTGAGCCAGTTGTTTGCATTCTTGAATAACAACAAGTACATTCCCTTTCCTGGAGCGAAGGAAGATGGCTTTGTCATCATGGGGATAAGTCAGGGTGGCGTCATTGGACGCTATGGGTCTTACCTGTATGATACGCATCGTAGTCCGTCTGATGCTCCGATTCGGATTTTCTCTTCGCTAGATTCTCCGCACCAGGGAGCTGTCATGCCTATGGGTCTTTTCAATACGGTTGCCTTCTGGGGTGATAAGGGCGGTTCTGCATCGGCTTCGATGTTCAAGGATATTCTGCTTTCGAAGGGCGCGGCTGACCTCCTGGTTTATGAAAACAAGTGCGATGGAAATTCGTGTAGCTCAGAAGTGAATACGAAGGGGAGGTTTCTCTTTGAAGATTACCGCAAGGCTGCAGAATATAAGGGCTTCCCGACGGTACTTGTTTCTCAGGGACAGTTGAAGGGCGTAAGCCCAGCTCATAGTAATGACTACTATCATTTGAGTCGCCATGTTGAAAAGTTTTCGATGGTTTTAGGTTCGGCGGTAAGCCGTATGCATTATTCAGAAAATAATGGGACGCTTGCCCGTAACCGCAAAAAGGAGACAACGGACGATGCCGTTTTGGAAGATTACAAGGGGTTTTCTAAATACGACTTTATTCAAGGTTCTACGTATCCGTTTGCAGAGACTATCTATAAATCGCTCCGTGGTGGATTCTTGGATGCAATGCCGGACAAAATGGAAGAAGATTTTCTCCTTTTTGATCTTGACATGAATACGTCTTGGGATGTTGATGTGTTGACTCAAGGCTGGAGTACGTTTATTCCGACTGTTAGTGCCATGGATATGAAGTGTAATGGGGAATTGGCAATCCGTTCGGATTGCGGTTTTACTCAGTCCTCTGCGGGATTCCCGTTTGAAAATCCGGGCGCGAGAAGTACGGCTACGGCAACTTTTGCTGTGGACCCGACTCATCCGCGTTATAGCGAAGCTTTTAGTGGGCGTCACATTGAATTACCTTTTGAAACATTAAACCTTATGCCTGTTATATATGGTATGCGGGTGGATATGTGGCGTATTTTGTGCGAAGTAGCTAAGTACGATTATGACGCTAGTGTAGGACAATTCAGAAATCCGAAGTTGATTGGGTATTTCTCGCCGGATACGAAGTGCATGGATGCAAGTAAGATGCCTGATGTTCTCGGTCATATGGGATTGTCCAAGAAGGTTTCGTTTGCGTATGCCCGCTATGATTACAATAAGGATGCGACAGAGGCTAATTCCTCGGTGAAGTTCAATTTGCCGGCGGGCTGGAAAAAGGTGGGTTCATGGAACTACGGTGAAAATGTCCAGGCAAATACATCTTTTGAAGTCAATGTGAAGGTGGAAAATCCAAAGGGTAACTGGATGAAGGCGGAACTCCTTGTGTGCCGTACGAAGTTCTGTTCGGGACATTTGCAGTTGAACGAATTTGATGTTCCTGTCGATGGTAAATCGCATACGTTGCGCTGGCAGTTGCCTGCAAATGACGGTGCGCTCGATGGCATGCGATGGTTCCGTCTTGTGCTCAATTCCGATGGCGGCGATGTAACCATATCGGATGCCTCTTTGTTGCTTGATACTCGTAGCGAACAGGCTGTTCCTTCCAAGATCGGTTCTGCGGTTGTTTATCCGAACAACTATGAATATTTCCCGTGGACTGATGATGTCCATGTACAATCTTTTGTGGATGTGCTTGGTTCTGGCCTTGAAATTAGTTATGGTAAGGCTCGTAGTGGTATGCATTTTGAATTTGGCAAAATGGTTTCAATGGATGACTATAGCAATCTTGTCGTAGATTACTGGCCAGGAACATGCCAAAATACGATTGCATATTTTGACTCGAAAAAGCTGACGGAAGCGAACCTTGATAACGGTAGTTTGCAAAATGGATTTGTACGGAAAATTTTACCATTGAGCGAAATTATCGATACGGATGTTACCCCCAATGGCTCAAAGTCCGCTCATCGCCTGAATTTGCAGTCTGTATATGCTAATGAACGTTGTGTCATAAAGTCGATTATGCTGAAATAGCGACACCTTGTTGTTTTTGATGAATTAAAATATATTAGCTACGCAAAAATAAGTAGGAGATAAAATGAAAGCGTCAGTTCTTTTCTGTTTCTTGTCTGCGGTGTCGTTGTCCCTGTGCGGTTGCTTGAATCCGCATATCAGTTCGATGGGCGCATCCCAGATGATTGTTGCTCACCAGCCGCGACTTGCTGTTAATGGAGACACATCTTCGATGACCTTGTCTGTTGATGCTTATGGCGGTGCGAAAATGCAGGGCCGTAGCATCAAGGACGGTTTTACTGGTGGTGCCACGGCGGCGTTGGGTTACAGGCCGTTTGGCTTCTCGTCTCCGTTGTATGTAGAAGCTGCTTTTGGTGGCAAGGGCGGGCAAGCCTCGCTTGATTGTACGGAAGGCGGCAAGTGCAATGACGGCTACAATGCTTGGCTTGAGACTAAAGAAGGGAAGAAAAAGTATTCGTTCTGGAACTTGCAGGAGCGCATTGCTCTCGGTGCGGACTTTGATGTTGGTCCTGTGATTTTGGGGCTTGGCGCTGGCATTCAGCTTTTTGAAGGTGGTGGCGATTTTGATGACATTCGCGACTATCTCGGAAAGAGCCTTGCTGACAATGACGACGAAGGATATGGCATAAAGCTTTATTCGTCGGCTCGTGTTGGTGCGCGTCTTGGATCGTATGGCGTTGTGGCGTTCGATGCCGACTTCATGTGGCTCAAGACGTTAAATGTAGGCTTTATGCTGAATTATTATCATCCGTCTGGATTTCACGGCGGTCTCTTTGCGGCCCAGAAGGTTGGCTACGGCGTGAATTTCGGCAAGACGTTTAGCTTCTAGATGTAGCAAGTGTAAGTTTATTTTGCTGTCCTTATAAAACAAAGGACTTCGAGCAAAGCTCGAAGTCCTTTTCAATGCTTGAGGCGAAGTCTTTAGACTTTCGCGAAAGCCTCTTACTTGCTGAGGGTCTGAACCTGAACGTCCCAGCTCTGGTTGCCGAGGGCGATACGGTAGGTGCTTGCAGCGCCAGCCTTCATGTTCTTGGTGTCGACAGCAGGAGCGGCATTCGGGTCCTTCTTCGGCACGCCAATGTGGCGGTTGCCCTTGAGGAATTCGATACCCTTGTTGCCAGCCTTCGTCTGGAGGCAGCCCGTGATGAAGATGGTTTCGTCGTTGACCGGGAGACCATTTTCTTCGAGGAGCTTCTTTGCCTTCGGAATACCCGGTTCGAGAATTTCTTCTGCGCACTGGATGCCCGGATAGGCTTCCTTGAACGGCTTCATGCCGAACTGGTCGGCAGCAATCTTCACGAGTTCCGGATCCGGTTCGCACGGAGTCTTACCCTGGTAACCGAGGAGCATCTTGCCGTAGCCTTCGGTCATCTTGAACCACGTGCCGCGGCCTGCAGCCTGGTTCAAGGTGTTCATGTAAGCCTGCTGGAAGTAGAACTGAGAAACCGGCGTCACAGAGGAAGCGAAGCCACCGCGGCGTACGCATTCACTCATGTTTTCGATAACCTTCGGGAAGAGGTGGAAGGTCTTGGTTTCGCGCATCATGAGCGTGTTAGCCGTGAGAGCGCCACCCGGCATCGGGCTGAAGATAACGTCGGTCGTGATCTGACGTGCTTCAGGCGGGAAGTTGTAGTCCTTGAGGCATTCAACAGCGACGTTGTTTGCTTCCATGAGTTCCGGAATGTGATCGTCGACGATGCTGTCTTCACCGAGGGCGAGCTTGTATTCCGTACCCTTGAGGGCATGGAACATGGAGAAGAGGTCCGGCTGAGCCGTACCGCCAGAAAGCGGCTTGCGGCCGAGGTCGACGCCATCAGCGCCACCTTCGATAGCAGCCTTGTACTGGGCCACACCGGTACCGCAGGTGTCATGGCTGTGGATGCGGAGTTCGACCTTGTCACCGAGGAGCTTACGAGCGCGCTTGAACGTTTCGTAGACCTTGGTCGGGTTCGTCGTACCGGAAGCGTCCTTGAAGCAGACGGAAGCGAACGGAACACCGGCGTCCAAGATGTTGCGGAGGATGCGTTCGTAGAATTCCGGATTGTGTGCGGCGTTGAGGTCGCATCCCGGAGGAAGTTCCATCATGGTAACGACGACTTCGTGTTCGAGACCGGCGTCCGTGATGCACTTACCGGAGTAGATGAGGTTGTTGACGTCGTTCAAAGCATCGAAGTTACGGATGCGGGTCATGCCGTGCTTCTTGAACATGTCGGCATGGAGCTTGATCATATCGCGCGGCTGCGGAGCGAGGGCAACCACGTTGATACCACGAGCGAGAGTCTGGAGGCGGATCTTCGGACCGACAACGCGACGGAATTCATCCATCATGTCGAATGCGTCTTCACCGCAGTTCTGATAGAGAGCCTGGAAACGGGCGCCGCCACCTGCTTCGAAGTGGGTGATGCCAGCCTTGACGGCTGCTTCAACTGCAGGCATGAAGTCTTTCATGAACACGCGTGCGCCGAAGATGGACTGGAAGCCATCACGGAACGAGGTGTCTTGGAACAGAATCTTTTTCATAATGTTTTCCTGTGGGATAGAATCCCTGTGTTTTACTGTACAATAAAATACGGGCGAAAATTTAGCAATTAGCAAAAAGAACTTAAAACTTAAAACTCAGAAATGTTCGAAAATTCAGGACTTGGAGCTTGGAAACGACAACTTGCATGTAAACAAAAGTTTTCGTTCGAAAGCGAAACTATCGAAACTAATTGTATCATCTAAAAATACGTACTGCGAAAAATGTATTTTTGGTCTAATCATTATAATACAAACACGCTTATTTGTGTTGGAATACGGAGTCTTTATGAATAAAAAGTACGCTCTTGCTATGGCGACTTCTCTTTTGGCTGCGGAATCGGTTTTTGCCGCTCCGTCTGGTGACAAAACTGTGGTCGCGTGTAGCTTTGACGACATGTTCGGCAATTCTTGCTACTGGCGCTGCCCGGATATGGAAGATACGTTTAGAACGGAAAAGAAGGACGATCGTTGCGCCAATGTGCTTTTCAGGTGCGCCAATTATCCGCGTTCTTTTATGCGTTCGTCTGTAGGTAGCAGCGAAATTTGGGTTACACCGGACAAGTACAACTACTATTTTGGCAAGCTTCCGCAGGAATATGACTGCAGTATTTCTGAAGAAGAACGCGTGGCCCAGGCTTCTCGCCCGACACAGCCGCCTCCGCCGAATCCGTATGCCGCAAACAAGTACCAGAACACTTCGACTTACGATGAATCGAAGAACCTTTTGATCGATAACCGCGATGGCGAACGCTATACGACGGTGAAGATCGGTGGCCGCGTATGGATGGCAGAAAACCTGAAGTTCCGTTTGCCGGAAAGCTACTGCTACGAGAACAATACCCAGAACTGCGAAAGCTACGGTAGACTTTATACATGGAATGCCGCCAAGAAGGCTTGCCCGGATGGCTGGAGCCTGCCGATGGGCGATGATCTCAACTACCAGGACTTTAACCTGAACAGCTTTAGAGTGCTTGACGGCGGTTACTATGTCGATGGTGAACGCTATATCGACCTCGGCAACCGTGCATTCTTCTGGCTTGGTGATGATAAGGGCGGTGACCGAGCCGACGCTATGAGCTTTAGAGGCCAGAACCTCGAAACGTTTGCGTTTCAGGGTCGCAAGGCAAATGGTTACTCTGTGCGCTGCATCCAGGATTGGGAAGCTGCTTGTAAGGAACGTCTTGGTGGCGTGATGGACGATGCCGGTAGGACTTACAGAACGCTCAAGGTGGGCGACCAGAATTGGATGGCTGAAGATGTGATTCTCGACCGCCTAGACGAAATGGAAGCTCGAAACCTTGGACGTGCTTGCCCGCGTGGTTGGCATGTGCCGGAACAGGCTGAATATGAACAGCTTTTCTCGAAGGCTTCTGAATTTGAAATCCATGCCAATGACAAGCGCAAGAGAAGCGGTCGCGATACGAAGGAAAATCCGTGCAGCTTGAATTTCGACTTCAAGCGCGGCTACTGGACTTCTTCGAAGAACGGCAACGAAATGACTTATGTGGACTGGAAGTACAATGCCATCCGCGAAAAGGGTACGCCGTATTTCAAGCATGGTGACGCTTATACGAACAAGCTCCGCTGCGTGAAAAATTCGTCCTCTTATTATGGTTCGCCGAAGCCGACGGTTACGACTTCCCAGGCTACAACTGCAAAGCCTGCAACTCAGACGAAGTCTGCCGCAAACAAGACCATCCTCGAAAAGTTCATTTTGCAGGGTGTGACATTTGGCGTGGGTCAGTCCAAGTTTACGCGTGAATCTTCTGACGGCTTGAACAGACTTGCAAGCCATTTGAGAAACTATAACGGTAAGACGATTGAAATTGTCTCCCATACGGATAACCTCGACCGTCCGGAAAGAAGCCGTGTGCTTGCCTTGAAGCGTGCTGAAGAAGTGAAGAGCTACTTGGTGATGGCGGGCCTTTCTGGTCAGGATATCATTGCAACGGGTAAGGGCGGTGACGAACCTCTCGTCCCGAACACGACTCCGGATAACCGCATGAAGAACAACCGCATCGAAGTGTTTGTGTATTCCTATGACGCTCCGGCCCAGGCCGCTAAGCCTCAGCAGAACAATGCCCAGGCTGCCGAACCGGCTGCGAAAAAGCCGTGCAAGGAACGCGACATGGCTAATAACAAACTTGGCGAATGCTACTCCTACACGGAAGGCACGAAGGATCACAGAAGGTGCATGGCAGCGTACAAGAACCTGCTGAACCTCGCCAATTCTAAGTGCAAATAAAGTATTGATGTCCGCCTGCTGGCGGTAATATATGGTTTATGCAAGAAGCGCAGCTCACTGAGCTGCGCTTCTTGTCTCTCGTCGTTCGTCTGTAGCGAGCGACGTGAGCGTTCTTTCGTCTATCTTTAGATGAACATCATCGTGTTGAGCTTTGCTCGGTACTTCCAGGTGAGCTCGTGCTTGGGGCCGAGAACGCCGAAGAGCGTGAGCATTGCCTTCTTGGCAGCGCCGTTGTTCCATTCCGGAGCTTCGACATACAAGTTCAGGAATGCCTGGAGTGCGCTTTCGAAATCTTCTTCGCAGGCGAGCTTGCAAGCTTCGTGATAAACGATGGCCTCTTTGCCTTGAACGTCCTTTTTGGCGACTTCGGCATGGAAGTCGAGAAGTTCCAAAAGCGATTTGGCTTCGCGGTACTGGTCGTCGCTTTCGACAAACTTGGAGAGGATATCTTTTGCCTTTGCGGTATCGCCGAGACCGAGATTAGCCTTTGCCCACAGGAGCTGGAGCTTCTTGTCGTTTGGGTTCTTGGCGAGAGCTTCGTCGAGCATCGGGAGCGCCTGGTCGAAGTTCTTTTGTGCGATGGCGTCTTCGAGAGCGGTCTGGAAACGGGCTTCTTCGGAGACGTAGAACTTTTCGAGACGCTTTTTGAGTTCTGCTTCGGGGAGCACGCCCTGGATGACGTCTGCAATCTGGCCTTTATCGACCACGTGAATCTCGGGGACAGATTGTACGCGGAACATCTGGATGAGGCGCATGTTTTCGCGGTCATCGCAGCTCACGACGCCGAGCGTAAAGTCCATGCTTGTGGAAAGCTGGCCTGCCAACTGGGAGTACGGAGCGCAATCCGGATATTCTGCGGAAGAGAAAAGAATCGCGACAGCGCGCGTTTCGGAGGCCTTGATGACCTCTTCTTCAAAATTTTCTGCTGTAATTTGAACTACTTTAGCCATGCGTTTAAATATAGAATTAACTATATTCAAAGTATGTGTAAATGTTCTTTTTGCGGTTCAGAAGTCGAGTCCCTCAGAATTGTCAATCTTGATCTGAGGATTTGCCCGAAGTGTTATTCCATTTATTTCCCGTGCAACCAGACGTTCGCCTTTTACGGAGGACTCTCGGACAAGACGCGTGAATTGTGGCTCAATGACTTGAACAAGAAAAACGTGCAGGACCCGCCCTGCGAAAATCCGGTGTGCATCGATCACGGTAAACCGCTTGTGAAAGGCAAACTTCCGCATTACGGTTTCGATGGCTACGTGACGACTTGCTGCGAAACGTTCCATATGCCTCCTTCGACGGTGAAACAGCTTTTGCAGTGGTCCCTGGATATCAAGGCGGCTCCGCAGGCAAAAGAAGGCAAACACCACTTTTTCTTTATCCATTGGATTGATTCGCTTGTGAACAAGCTTTTTGGAGAAAAGCCTGTGGAAGAAGATCCGCTGGATTACATTCAGTACAATAGAACTTTAAGGAAATTTTTTGAGTAAATGAAAAAATCATATACGATTTTAGCAATCATTGCGATTATTGTTGTTGCCATCTATGTAATGCTTCCGAAAGAGCGATTTGCTGAAACTGTGTTTCCACTAGGGGATGGTGCAAAAGTATCTGCTTACGACGATAATGCAGACGGGGGTACGTCTGTGGTCCAGTTTAAATCTTCGGATTCTCTAGCGTCGTTCCAGTGCGCGTTGGGCATGGACGAAAAGAAATCGGCCTGGTGCGGGCTTGTTTTTGACTTTGACCCGAATGGCGAAAAGAAGTACCACAACTGGAAAAATGTCGATACGCTTTATCTGGATATCGATATTGCGGGGACGAGTGAAGTCAACGTAAAGACGTGGACTTATGACCCGGATGTGACTGATTTGTCGAATCCGAGTTCGTTCAGAATGCTCTTGAAGGAAGTCCCTGTTAAATCGGGACGCAACCAGATTGCCATCCCGTTCGAACAACTTTACATTCCTGATTTCTGGTACGACAATTTGGGCGTGAAGCGTTCCCGTAACCGTCCGCATCACGAAAGTGTTGCACGCGTAGAAATCTCGGCCGGCTGGAACCAACCGCGCGGGAAGAATTTTGTTGTCAATGTCCGTGAAATTACGGTGAGCGGGACGAGCAACAGGGCTTATGGTATATTCCTGTTTATTATTCTTGGACTTATGATCGTGGCGATTGGACGCAGCCACCCAGTGAAGGAGTACGATGAAAAAAAGTAGGTGGATTGGAATCTCGATTTTCCTAGTCCTGCTTATTGCTTGGGGCTTTTTCTATTCACGCTGTGGGGGAGTGACGGTGGAGTTTTTCCCTGAGCGGACGTTCGATGTTTTCCCGCTAAACGATAGCGCTGTCGGTGGATTTTCGACAAGTGAAGTCCAGCTGACGGATACGCTCCTGATTTCATCGGTCGTGATTCATTCGGGGAAGGCTTTTACTTATGCGGGTGTTGGCTTTAACCTAAAGTCTAAGGATAAACGCCCCGGTAGCGTTTTTGACCTGACGAAGTTTGATTCCTTGGAAATCCATGTCGCATCGAAGCGCATGAATTCTATGAAACTTCGCATTTTGACGGATGACCCTGTCTATACGCGTAATGGCGATTATGCAACGCTTCGCGTCTTGGAAAAGGAAATCCCGTCGGCGCCTTACTTGCTGATGGGCGGCTCGAAGGAACGCTTTGCGGTGAGCAAGTTCTCGCTGAGCGAATTTCGAGTGCCGGAATGGTGGCTTTCGCAGCAGGGGCTTGAAGAAGATGACGGCAAGACCTATCTGAATCGCGGCTCGTTTTTTGAAATTGTGAGCGGCGGATCGACGCTTCGCGGCATTCCGGATGAAATGGAAATCCGCTATGTGCGCCTCTGGGGTGCAAATGAAGACCAAAAGAAAACGATGCATATAGTGCTCGGGGCCATTCTCTTTGCACTTGTGCTATTTTTAGTGTGTTCTGCGAAGTCATGCAGGAGGGAAAATGCAAAGAAATTGGACGCTTGATAGGGTAATGCGCTATGTGCTGATTGCTGTAGCAGTTGCTGTATCTCTTGTAGTTTTGAATTATTTGAGCGGTGTCTTGTTCCCGTTTTTTGCGGCGTTCTTGATTGCCTATATTATGGACCCGCTTGTCTGTAGATTGCAAATAAAATTCCGCTACCGCGTCATTGCGGTTGTGGTCGTGCTATTAGGTGCCGCTGTGATTATTGGCGGTTGTATGTATTTCTTTATTCCAAAGGTCGTGCACGAAGTCCAGTACTTGGGAACGCTTATTTCGCGAATCTTTACGGACTCGACTTGGAGTGATAGAATCATGACGTTCTTGCCTGCAGATACGTGGGCGTCCGTGAAGACGATGATTTCTTGGAACAGCATTGCAGAAGCGATGGAATCGCTTGATGTGTGGAGCGTTGTCCAGACTGTTTCGGACCGCATTCTTCCTGGCGCTTGGGACATTCTCTCGAAAACGTCGACAGTGTTGATGGGCGTGTCCAGTGCGGCTGTTGTATTCATGTACCTTGTCTTCATTATGCTTGACATGCATAAAATCAGAAAGGGCATCCGCCGTTTAATCCCGAGACGCTACCGCCGCGAAGCGGGTGAATTCGCTAGTTCTACGGACAAATTTATGGGCACGTACTTCCGTGCTCAATCCATGGTCGCCTTTACGGTTGGCGTTTTGTATGCAATCGGCTTTAGCGTGATGGGACTCCCGATGGGCATGGCGTTTGGACTGTTTTCGGGCGCCTTGAACATGATCCCCTATATGCAGTTGACGACGATTCCGTTGGCCCTACTGCTAGCGGTGGTTTACGCTCTAGACAAGGGAATGCCGTTCTGGGAAGTGGCTGTTATCATCCTTGCGATTTACCTTGTTGTGCAGATTATCCAGGACTTCTTCTTGGTGCCGCACATCGTCGGTAAGTCCATGAATTTGCCGCCTGTAGGGATCCTTCTCTCGCTCTCGATTTGGGGCAAGTTGCTCGGCTTCTTGGGACTATTGGTGGCGATTCCCTTTACATGCATTTGCCTTGTCTATGTAGAGAAATTAAGGACTAAAGCCGACCAATACGTGGAAGATGTGGGCAGACTGGCTCCCAAGGCTTGATTTTATGGGGTTTTAAAAACTTTTTTCAAATAAAAATATTCTTATCTAAGAAAAAAAAAGTATAATATTACCAAACAATTCACAAATCTGACTCAAGGAGTTAAAAAATGAACAAACAAGATCTCATTGAAGCCGTGCTCGCTAACAAGGAAGCTGGCATTGAATCCAAGGCTGCTGCTGCTCGCGCAATCGACGCTGTCCTCGACGGTATCGCTGCTGGCATCAAGAAGGACGGCAACGTCCAGCTCATCGGTTTCGGTACTTTCTCTGTGAAGTCCCGTGCTGCACGTACTGGCCGCAACCCGCAGACTGGTGCTACCATCAAGATCAAGGCTTCCAAGACTGTCGGCTTCAAGGCTGGTGCAGCTCTCAAGGAAACCGCTGCTAAGAACAAGCCGGCTAAGAAGTAATCTCTCTGAGCTAGATTTGCTTTTTGCAAAGGTTGGGTCGCTTTCGGGCGGCCCTTTTTTGTTGCTGAAAAATTGTTGCTGAAAAATTTATTGAGAAGAGTTTATTATATTGAGAGATAATAACTTAGAGGTTTTGTACAATGCGTAAATTGTTGAGCTTGCTTATTGTGACATCGGTCCTTGGAATTGTTGCTTGTGCAGCACCGGATGATGCTGATTATGAAACGCTTCGTGAAAAATGCAAGAACAATCCGTCGCTTCCGGAATGCCAGGATGAAGATGACTGGGGCGGAAGTGATGATGGCTCTTCGTCGGGCGACGATTTTTAGTACCCGCTATTGAAAGGATCTATCACTTATTCTATATTTGCGCAAGTTTAAGTCTTTGTGAAATAGGAAAGTGATGAACGGAATGCTCAAAAACGCTAAGCGCAATTGCGACATTATGCATGTCGCGCCGTTCGCTACTATTTCTATTTCCATTTTTAGTTTTATTGCTGGACTTTTTAGTTCAGCAATTTTTTTATTCCTACGTCATTGCGAGCGTAGCGAAGCAATCCAAGTTTTTAATAAATAATTAGTCAACGGAGATAAACAAAATGAAGATTGAAGGCATCGACAAAGTCCTTATCATCGGTTCTGGCCCGATTGTGATCGGTCAGGCTTGCGAATTCGACTATTCCGGCACTCAGGCTTGCAAGGCCCTGCGCGAACAGGGTTACAAGATTGTGCTCGTGAACTCTAACCCGGCTACCATCATGACCGACCCGGTCATGGCCGATGCCACCTACATCGAACCGCTGAACGTCGCCCGCCTCACCCAGATTATCGAAAAGGAACGCCCGCAGGCTCTCCTCCCGAACTTGGGCGGTCAGACCGGCTTGAACCTTGCCTCTGCTTTGAGCAAGGCTGGCGTGCTGGACAAGTACGGCGTGAAGGTCATCGGTGTGAACCTCGACGCTATCGAACGCGGCGAAGACCGTGAAATCTTCAAGGAAACCATGCAGAAGCTCGGCATCGATACTCCGCGCTCTGGCATTTGCCACTCTGTGGAAGAAGCCGAAAAGATCGTGTCCGAAATCGGTTACCCGGTTGTCGTTCGCCCGGCATACACCATGGGTGGTGCAGGCGGCGGTTTCTGCTACAACGTGGAAGAACTCCGCACCATTTGCTCTAACGGTCTTGAACTCTCGATGACGCACCAGTGCCTTATCGAAGAATCCATCCTCGGTTGGGAAGAATTGGAAGTCGAAGTGGTCCGCGATTCCAAGAACCAGATGATCGCCATCTGCTTCATCGAAAACATCGACCCGGTGGGCGTGCATACCGGCGACTCCTTCTGCGCAGCCCCGTTCCTCACCATCGACAAGAAGCTCGAAGAAGAACTGAAGGAAAAGGCCTTCAAGATTGTGGAATCTATCGGCGTGATTGGCGGTACCAACGTGCAGTTCGCTCACGACCCGAAGACGGGCCGCGTGGTGATTATCGAAATCAACCCGCGTACCTCTCGCTCCTCCGCTCTTGCTTCCAAGGCTACCGGCTTCCCGATTGCCCTCATTTCTGCAAAGCTCGCCGCAGGCCTCACCCTCGACCAGATTCCGTACTGGCGCGACGGAAGCCTCGAAAAGTACACCCCGAGCGGTGACTACGTTGTGCTCAAGTTCGCCCGCTGGGCATTCGAAAAGTTCCGCGGCGTCGATGACTGCCTCGGCACCCAGATGAAGGCCGTGGGCGAAGTCATGGCTATCGGCAAGACCTACAAGGAAACCCTCCAGAAGGCTATCCGCGGTCTCGAAAACGGTCGTTCCGGCCTCGGCTTTGCGAAGGACTTCAACAAGAAGAGCAAGGAAGAACTCCTTGAAATGATGAAGACCGCTTCTTCCGAACGCCACTTCCAGATGTACGAAGCCATCCGTAAGGGCGCTACCGACGAAGAAATCTTCGCCGCCACTTACGAAAAGGCTTACTTCGTGCAGCAGATGCGCGAACTCGTGGAACTCGAAGAAGAAATGCTCAAGACTCCGGGCCGCCTCCCGGCTGATGAACTCCTCATCAAGGCCAAGAAGGACGGCTTCAGCGATAAGTATATCGCCAAGATCCTCGGCATCCGCGAAAAGGACGTGCGCAAGAAGCGTACGGAACTCGGCGTGGTCGAAGGCTGGTGTGCCGTGCCGGTGAGCGGCGTGAAGGACCAGTACTACTACTACAGCACCTACAACTGCAAGGACGAATCTACCGCTTCCAACAACCCGAAGAAGATCATGATTCTCGGCGGTGGCCCGAACAGAATCGGCCAGGGTATCGAATTCGACTACTGCTGCTGCCACGCTGCAATGGCTCTTCGCGAGATGGGTTACGAAACCATCATGGTGAACTGCAACCCCGAAACGGTTTCTACCGACTACGATACTTCCGACAAGCTCTATTTCGAACCGGTCAGCCTCGAAGACGTTCTCCAGATTTACCACAAGGAAAAGCCGGCTGGCGTGATCGTGCAGTTCGGTGGCCAGACCCCGCTGAACATCGCCCGCGCATTGAGCGACGAAGGCGTCAAGATTCTCGGTACGAGCATCGACTCCATCGACATCGCTGAAGACCGCGACCTGTTCCGCAAGATGATGGATCAGCTCGGCATCCCGATGCCGGAAAGCGGCATGGCCACGAACATCGACGAAGCCCTTGCCTGCGTCAAGCAGATCGGTGGCTACCCGGTGATGATCCGCCCGAGCTTCGTGCTCGGCGGCCGCGGCATGGAAGTCATCTACGACGAGAACATGCTCCGCGAATACGTGGCGAAGGCCGTGGGCGTGACTCCGGATCGTCCGCTCCTCATCGACCGCTTCCTCCACAACGCTCTCGAATGCGAAGCCGATGCCCTCTCTGACGGCGAACACGTTTACATCCCGTCCGTGATGGAACACGTGGAACTTGCCGGTGTCCACTCCGGTGACTCCGCCTGCATCATCCCGCCGGTGACCATCTCTAAGGAAAACTTGGCAACCATCAAGGATTACACCAGGAAGATTGCTGAAGCCCTCCACGTTTGCGGCCTCATGAACATGCAGTACGCCATCGAAGACGGCAAGGTGTTCGTCCTCGAAGCGAACCCGCGTGCCTCCCGCACGGTGCCTCTGGTCTCCAAGGTTTGCAACACCCAGATGGCCCGCCTCGCAACCCGCCTGATGCTTGGTGCCAAGCTCGAAGACCTGAAGCTCAAGGACAAGAAGTTCAACCACCACGGCGCCAAGGAAGCTGTGTTCCCCTTCGATAAGTTCCCGAAGGTGGACCCGGTTCTCGGCCCCGAAATGCGCTCCACCGGCGAAGTCCTCGGCCTCTCCGACGACTACTCCCTCGCTTACTACAAGAGCCAGGAAGCCGCAGGTTCCTTCCTCCCGAACGAAGGTGCCGTGCTGATTAGCCTCTCCGACAAGGTGAACCTCTCCGAACAGGCAATTGAAATCGGTAAGGAATTCCAGAAGCTCGGCTTCAAGATTTACGCTACCGAAGGTACCGCTAAGTTCTACGAAGCCGCCGGTGTCAAGTGCGAAGTGGTGAACAAGATTGCTGAAGGCCGCCCGAACGTTCTCGATATCATCCTGAACAAGCAGGTGAACCTCATCATCAACACGCCGTGGGCAAAGCGCGACGCCATCAAGGACGAAAGCGCTATCCGCAAGGCCGCCATCAAGTACAAGGTTCCGTACATCACGACGCTCGCCGGTGCCTACAACACCGTGAAGGGCATTGCGGCAGCTCGTAATGGTCATGGTGCTGTTAAATCTCTTCAGGAATATCACGCAAGCATCGAAGAGGTGTAACGCCTAATGTCACCCTGGAGCGAAGCGATAGGGGCCAAAACATTCAAAGGACTGCAGCGATGCAGTCCTTTTTTGCATATCATCCATGCTAATTTACCCCCCATCTCTTTTATCTATATTTTGCGTGGTTTAACGAGTGGTGTTTTGTACATTTATCCAATGTCCTTGTTTTCTCGTATTTTTTCTTTGTTAGTGTTCCTGGCTGCATTTGCAGAAGCGGTTGAAGTGCAGGTCATTGAAGGCGATAGACATGGCCCTCGAGACCTTTCGACCAAAAAGCTAAAGGCTATGACTACGGTCTATTTGGCGGAATTGGGCTATGTTCCTAGCCCGTATGTTAAAAAGGTTGGGGTTTCTTTTTCGTCATCGAATCCTATGATGCATCTTATACGGATGAAAAAGTTCTTGGCGGATGGTCAAATCGAAACGGATTCTTCTGTGGTCGCGGAAGTGGATGACGTTGACAACGCCGTGGAAACCATGCTCAAGATGTCTTTTGGAAAGGCTCCCAAGATTTACAAAGGCGAAAAACCGGACGAAGTATATTTTATGGATCCCGTATTTGTAGATGTTGAAGACAATAAGGCTAATCTTGCAACTCAAAGGGCGGAATCGGCTCTTGGGGTGCTTGGGTATAAGCTTTCTGAAAACAGCAACAAGGTCAATGTCCAGCTATTTCTGATAAAATTGAAAGATTATTATTGGGCGGGGATGGTGCGCTTGCACGGTTCCAAGGTTGTCAAGGGCGTTCATAAAAAGTTCTCGCAAGACGAAAATCTGCAATCCGTTGTTTATTCGTTGACGTGTTTGGTCATGAATCAGGATGTGGAGCCCGATAGCCCCAATACCGAAGTGGTGGATTACTCCAATACCCATGAGGCAAGCTGCCGTGCCACGCAATCTATGGCGGAATCAGGGGCTCCCGTCGGAGAAGTTGTTGCAGGACTTGTTTTCGATCTGTTGTGCTATCTTTCTGATTATGGTGGAATAGAAGTGGGTGCAGGCGGCAAGGACCTTTATGGTAAATGGTATCCGAATTTGCGCTTTGCCTTGGTGTGGGGTTTTTCGGATTATCATTCCTGGCTATGGGAACTGGATTATGCGGGCACTATGGGACAGACCCAATCTAGATGGGCGTTTGAATCGGTCCATAGATTCTCGCAGCGTAAGGGGCTCTTTGTCGATATCGTTTGGGGAGGCGCTTATGATAGATCGTATAAAGGTTGGTTCTTGGGTGGCGATATCGGGTATAACCTTTTAGCGTCTAGTTCCAAGTCTCATTGGCTTTCGTTGATGTTGCGCTACGATTGGACCTTGGGAAAGTCTTTTTCGAATTCTGGCCGAGTTTCGGTCAACTTGGTTTACGACCTTCGCGGTTATTACAGCGATTGACGTAAATGAGTCCCTCCCTACAGTCCCATCGTTCTTCCTTCGCGGCTATCCTTGTAGGCGATTTCGGACTTGAGTGCGTTCATGATGCGGTCGGCGGTGAGTTCGCTTGCGTCGTAGAATCGGAGCGTGCTGTAGACAGCGTTGAAGTCGCCCGGGGTGAGCATGCGGAGGTTCTTCACGGCTTCGGGCATTTGCACGTTCGGGAAGAATCCGTGCCACAGCGATTCGATGCCTTCGGACTTGAGATAACCGAATTTGACTTTGAGCGCAAAGCGTCTGCGCGATGCTGTGTCGAGTTCGCCTTCGAAGTTGGTGGCTGCAATGAAGATGCCCTTGAAGTTTTCCATCTGCGTGAGCATTTCGTTCACCTGGGTCACTTCCCAGTTGTGCGATGCTCCGCTACGGTCACGGATCAGACTGTCGGCTTCATCGAGGAAGAGAATGGCCTTAGACTCTTCGGCTTCCTTGAACATCTTGCGGATGGCCTTTTCTGTTTCACCGACGTAGCTGTTCAGCAAGTCGCTTGTGCGTTTGATGATGAGCTTGCGGCCGAGCGTGCGTGCGATGTGCTTGGCGAATTCCGTCTTGCCGGTGCCGGGGGCGCCGTAGAGGAGCATGTTGAGGCTATCCGGGCGGTCTCCGTCTTGCATCTGTTTCCACTTTTCGTCAAACGCGCTCATGACTTTTAGCACGTTTTTCATGTCAACATCGATGTTCAACGCGTCGAGCAGGTATGTGGGCGAACGGCTTTCCTTGTCGCGGTTGGCATAAACCATGTCCAAGTCCAAAAGTTCCGATTGCGCTTCGGCGATAGTGCGGATGGCCTTGATGGGGTCGATTTTGCAACCGGACTCCATGAGCTTTTTGGCGCCGACGATAGCTTGCGTGATGCCGCCTGCGGTAATTTGCAATTCTTCGGAGAATCGCTTCACGACTTCTTGCGGGATAATGGATGATGCGCTGTGTTCGCTGACAACGGATTCCCAGACTTGCAAACGCTTTTCGGCATCGGGGCGGTCGAAATGGATGGAGTAATTGAAACGGCGGAGCGTGCTGTTTTCAATCCAGCGCGTGGTATTCGAAATCCAGATGACGGGAACCTTGATCTGTTCGAGGAAGAAATTCAGAGAGCCTTTTTCGCAACAGTTGAGAATGACATCGGATTCATCCACGAGGAGAATCGCCTTCTTTTTCTGGAATTTTGTGGCTGCATAAAGGATGCTCCCCATGCGGCTGCGGACGACAGAGTTTTCCTTGCTTTCGCGGTGTTCACCGACAATGCTGATGTTTGTGAGCACGAGCGGGCGGTTGAGCTTTTTTGCAATCGCTTTGGCGAGTTCTGTTTTGCCGGTACCTTCGACACCGTAGAAGAAAAGGTTCAAGCCTTCGCCGACTTTGGCGTGCTTGATCATGTTGAAAGCCAATTCCACTTTCGGGTTATTGTTGCAGAGTTTCTTGAACGGGACGGAATCGCCTTCATAGACTCTAAAATAGAGGCTGTCCAGATCGTTGCCGGAATGACCATCGAGGAACGTGCCGATGCGCTTGGAAATGTCGAGGTCTTCGTCAAGGATGCCCATCTGCTTGAGCGTCCCCTTGTTCGAGACTGCGTTTTCGAAATCAACGTCTGGATAAAGCTGAGGGAAAATGTCCGGAAGCACAGCTCCCCTGAACCTGCGGGAACCGATTATCTCCAAAAGCGAACTGCATTGTTCCTTGTTGAAGAAAATCCACGAGAACATCATGATTTCCATTTCGTCGTCGGTCAGGTTGAACGACTTCTGCACGATTTCAAGGCGCTTGTAATACGCGTCGTGCACGTCTTTGTTCTCTTCCAGAAAGCCGAGCAGTTCACGGACGATGCTATCGTAGAAAACCTTTTGCGATTGCTGGTCAAAAATGCCTTCGCCGCACAGGTAATTGCGCACGAAATCCGTGATTTCGCGGACGGAGCAGGAACGGTCAATGACGTCGTTGAATCGTACGACAGCCATTTGGCGGCGCTGGTAGGCGACGCTCATTTCTTCGCTCTCTTCGTTGCAGCGGAGTCTCTTGCCGGCATAATTGCCGTTCGATTCCTTGATGAAGCGCTTCTTGGCGTTAATCGGGAGGCTGTCTTCTTCGGCGTTGAGCTTTTCGAAATGTTCAGAGAGGTCTTTTAGCACGCGGGAGGCACGTTCTTTGGAGATGATGGCGATGCAGTCGTCGGCATCGGGGTAGCTCTTGCAAATCCGCATCATGCGAATCCAGTATTCATAGCTCTTGAGCGTTACGAAATCGAGCTCAAAGTTTTTGCGGGTGCACTCAGTATTCAGGGAATTTAAAACGCGACCGAAGTAATTTTCTCTCATAAAACCTCCTTTAAACGGCAAATTTTCTCATAGCAAACACCTAAAACCGCAATTATATATCGTTTTGCCTATCGAATCTGTAAAACGAAACGGTTGCTTTTTTTTTGCCGTAATTTTTTATGGCTACAATATAGATTTGGGATGCGACAAATATCGTCGTATCCCAATGCTATGCAAAAACGGTCGCAAAACCGCTACAAATGTTTTTTTCTATTTGAGTTTTTTACTGATGTACTCGTCGTAGTCGACTGTACCGCACTTCATGGATTCGTTGAGCTTGAATGTTATGTCGATTTTTGGACTTTCTGAAAGCTCTCCGCAGTATTCGAACAGGAATCCGACGTGCATGTCAAACGGGCGTGCTTCGTAGGCACAGTTGTCATGGACTTCTGTGATGGCGATGGTGTCCTTTGAAATCTTGGTAAGCACGTGTACAGCGGGCGATGTGTCGATAACGTTTAGTACATAGAGCGGGCACCCGTCCTGAGTTCTTGAAACAGCTCCGTTGTTTTCATAGAGCTTGTTGCCCATGTTCATGGCTGTTCTTAAAAACAGTACGCCTAATCCACTGGCGTTTTCAGCGGTAAGCTTGTGCAGCCCGAGTTCTCTCAGCTTTGCGATGCTTGGACTTTCAAAACATGTTTCTTGTGATGCGTCGCAACTTTTAAAAGTCACGTTGTAGCCGAGGACGTTGTCGTCGTAAGAGACATCGGTGATATTGTAATTTTTGAGATAGTCGTCAAGCGTGTATGCAGACGCCCCGTCTGAACCGCAATAGCATTTTGCGTCGCCTTGGCAATGACAATCGGGGTTGCCGAAACTAGGTGCGCCGCCACTGCTGCCGGCTCCGCTATTTCCGGGAACGGAATCGGATAAGGAGGGAGTCGGGTCTATCGTGATTGGCACAAAACCGTCGTATTCCGATTGGGACGACGATGAATTATTTGTGGTTGGTGACGGGACTGATGAGGCGCTACTTGTGATAATAGGAAAATCGTTTGGTGTTTCTAGAGATTTGCCGGAATCCGATTCGATGGAGCGGTCTGTGGAACTGCTTGACTGCGTCCCATAGGCGAACTGGTTTGGCTCTTCGGCAGTTCCGGCTATTTTGTCAGAACAGGCCGAGAGGCTAAATGCGGAGAATGCCGCGACGCATATAGTCAAGAATTTATTGAACAACTTAGTCATTGCCATTCTCCTTCGCCTTTCTTGTGAGAGGGAATAACTGTAAATTTAGTCTATAAACTTGATCGATGTTTTTGTCGCCTGCGGCAATGCTCACGATTTTGCGGCGGCATTCGTCGAGCTCCTTGACGATTTGTTCGTAAGAGTCCTTGGATATGCCCATAGTGACACCGGAGAAGTTGCGCTCAGTGCGGGCGAGGTCGAGCGAATTGGCGGCGATTTTGGCCATTTCGCGGTGCATATCGCGGATGGCAAGCTTAGTTGCTTCGGGGGAACCCTTGATGGACGTTTCTGTCTGGGAGTATGTGTTTTCTCCCTCTTTTTTGAGGAACCCTGCCTTGACCAAAAAATCAAGGGACTGCTTGATGTCTGCGGCGGAAACGTCCGTGTAGCACATCTTGGCAAGTTCACCCGGAGTGGCGCCTGGCATAAGCGGGGCGAGTTCTCGTAAGACTGGGTTTCGCCAGCTTTCGTAAAATTCAAACAGGTCGCCTTCGACGACTCTGACTTTGTGGACTCTTGCGATTTCGAGCATTTCTTCGTAGGCGGCTTTCTTTTTCACTTCGTCCGTTTCTTGGCCGAAGTTCACCATCGCCCTGAAGTAGTCCATCTCGAATCCGACAAGCCCCATGGCTTGCCCGGTGCGCTCGACTCCGATACGGCTTAAATTGCTTTTCCCGTCGCAGACGACCTTCATGTATGAAGATGAGGTAAAGCCTGCGGCTTTGGAAAATTCACGCCACGAGAAAACATGGCGGAGCTTGCGCTCTTCATAAAAGTCGCGCATGTACTGTCGGAAGTCGGAGTATTCGATAATTGCTTTCATCACTCCTAAATATAAATTGAATTTTACGGAAAAGCAATGTTTTTATAAAACGGAAATTTGCAAAAATGAGCTAAAATGGCGTTTTTGATTAAAAATTTGTGTACTTGTGTTGTATATGCAACGTTTGCGGCTTTCGGACTCGCTTTGTGATGGAAATTATGTTTTTGAGAATAAACAGGGATTTTTGTCCTAATGTAATAGAAATAGAGTATTTTTGTAACTATGAGCGTTTTTGGATTTTATGTCGAAGTCAATGCGGGATGCGTCGTGATACTGCTGCTGCTTTTGTACAGTATCAAGAGACTCCCGACTCCGCAGGTCAAGTATGAACTTTTCCAGACGCTTGTGCTTTGGCATATTGTCTATTTCATAAGTGACTCTGTTTGGGCGCTTGTGAACGATGCTACTATCCCGAAAAATACGTTTACTGTCTTGGCGGTGAATTATTTCAATGCCATTATTATGCCGGTTGTCGCGTATAACTGTTTTATGTTTGCTGAAATCAGCACGCGCCCGGAAATGACTCGCATGCAGATTGAACGGTTCCGGTGCAAATTGCGTATCCCGATTATCGTGCAGTTTGTGGCGTTGCTCATTTCTTTTTGGATTGCTCCCGACTTTTGGCTTGATGACCGGCTAGAACCCATTGGCTTTTATTATTTCATCTTAGCATTCTTGCCGTTAATTTATTGGATGGCGGGAACTATTCGAGGATTGCTCCGTACGCGAACTATGCTGAACAGGGCTAATCTTGGAACGTATCTGATTGTGGCGAGTTATACGCCGGGTGTGTTGGTGGCGGGCGGTGCTCAGGTTCTCTTTGCATTGACGACTCCGATTTTCTGCTTCTGGTGTACCGCAATTATTTTGTTTGCGTATTTGCATATGCAAAACCAGCTGATTTCGACGGATTCATTGACGATGCTCAATAACCGCAATCGTCTGCATGATTATTTGCACCAGCCACGTGAAGAGAAGAACTCTTTTGTGATTATGGTGGACGTGGACCACTTTAAGCAAATTAACGATACTTACGGCCATGCCGAAGGAGACCGTGCGCTCATTATTGTTTCGCAGGCGCTCAAGAAGGCTTGTGAACGCTTGGGATCTTCGATGTTCCTCTGCCGTTATGGTGGCGACGAGTTCTTGATGATTGCGCAGACGGAAGTCCCGGACGATGTGGTTAAGGAAGTCCGCGGTTGCTTGCAAGAAGAAGTCGCAAAGCAGGGCGTGTCACGCTCCTATAAGATTGAGGCGAGCATGGGCTTTGCCCGCTGGGATGGAAATCCTGAAAGCTTCAAGGAAAGCATGATCAACGCCGACAAGAGAATGTACGAAGACAAGCGCTTGGCGTAGTCTTATCCCTCAAGCTTGTTTTTCAAATAATGCCTTGAGGTGTAGGCGAGGAACATGACGTCGGCGATAGCGAGTGCGATGCCGCAGACGAAGAACACTTGCTGGTGCATCCCGAAGTGGTTCGCCATGGCGCCGCCTACGAGAATTCCTGTTCCAATGCCGATGTCCCATCCCGAAAGGTAGGTGCTGTTTGCCGTGCCGCGCTGGTCGTGGCGGGCGAGGTTCACGCACATAGTCTGGTAGCCGGGGAAGATAAGTCCGAGGCTTGTTCCGATAAGGAATGCAGACAAGAAGAACGTAATGGGCCCGTGGCTAAAGGCGAGGATAAAGTAGGCGATGACGATCAGCGTCATTCCGGAACCCACAAGATGAATCAGATAACCGCGGTCAATCAAGCGGCCTGTCATGATGCGGTTCAAGATGAGGCCTGTGGCGATGAGCGCGTAGAACCAGCCCGTGCCGCCAATGCCAAGTTCATTGGCGTAAATGGCGATGTAGTTTGTGACCGGGCCGTACGCAAATCCGACGAAGATGAAATTTGCAAATTGCGGAACCGCGCGCGTGAGGAAAAATCGGTCGAGCGAAAGCGGGGCGCAGACCTTCTTTTCACGGGGCTTCACCTTGAGCGTCTGCACAAGCACAAGTCCAATCACGCAAAGGATTGTAGAAATGGCAAAAACGATCCCGTCGCCGAATGCTTCGTAAAGAAACATTCCGGTCATGGGACCGGTGGCGAAGGCCAAGTTCACGCTGATCCCGAAATACCCGATGCCTTCGCCTCGGCGACTTGCGGGCAGAGCATCAATAGCCACCGTATTACTTGCGGTACTCGAAATGCCAAAGAACAGCCCGTGTGCAAAACGCACGACCGCTAGAATCGGCAATAGTCCGACCGTCTTATAGCCTAAAAAGCAGAGCGTAAATGCGAAAAACGTCCAAAAGTATAGCGGCTTTCGGCTGAACGTATCGACGAGAAATCCGGCAAACGGCCTGCAGACGAGCGCGCCAATCGTGTAGAGCGAAATGATGAACCCTGCGGTTGCGTTGTCTGTCTGGAACTTGTCGATGATGTACAACGGCAAAATCGGCAATAGCTGGTAAAAGCTAAAGAACAGCAAAAAGTTCGCCGCAGCGACTGTAATGAACGTGCGGGTCCAAAGTGTATTATCGGGCGTGTTGGATTTTGTTAGCATGTAAGCAAAAAATAGTATATTGAGGGTATGGAGAAAATTATTCGAATTTTAATGTTGTCTTTTTTGACAATTGCGGTTGCTACATCCTGTTCGGACGATAGCCATTCAGGGGACAATAATTCTGTGGCGCCGGAGCAAGACGAACTGAACGTCGACGGCTTTGTCTATGTGCAGGCTAAGGGCAAAAAGACGACGCTTGGGACGGATGACGTTTCTGCCAAAACGTTGGAACGTCCGAAAATGACTGCTGAGTTTACCTATGATTTTTATATCGGTCGCCACGAAGTTATCTGTAGAGACTTCAATGACTTGATGCGCAAAGAAACGGGTGTGAAGCTCTCTTGCAAACAGGATTCTTTGCCTGCTGCAAACGTGACGTTTTACGATGCCGTCTTGTATGCAAATGCTTTGAGCAAAAAACATGGGCTTGATACGGCATATGATTATACGAGTGCCGAATTTGATTCCGAAAAGCATTGTGTCAAGATGAAAGGTTACAAGTTCAATCCGCAGAAGAAAGGCTTTAGATTGCCGACCGAAGCGGAATGGATTTTTGTTGCGTCGAAAAACTGGAAAACGGAACAAAGCTGGAATGGGGCTAACTCGGGTTCGACAGCGCATCAGGTATGTACTTCCAAGAATGCAGGGAATATCTGCGACATGGCGGGGAACATGCTCGAACTTGTAAATGACCGCTATGCCACTTTTAGGGATACGACTGTATCCAATTTTGTGGGCTCGATTGATGGCGATGCCATTGGTTCTTGCGTGGTGAAGGGCGGTAGCTACTTGAGCTCCCCGACGGCGATGTATTTGTATAGCAGGGGAGATACTTATCCTATCTTGAGTTCGACAAAGGGTGATTACATCGGGTTCCGCTTGGTGAGTGGTGAAATCCCGGATGCAACGTGGTTTACGGATAACGGAAGCACCGTGTCTGCTCCGATTACGCCGCTAATCCAGCCGTCTGAACTGCGACAGCTTACAAGTTCTTATAATGTAAAGCTTGCGTTCCGAAATGACATCAGCGGGAACTTGGCTTATGTGGACTTTGCTAAAACGGCGAAGGTTGTTGAAATTGAAGATAAAATAGATGTCTATCACCCGGATATTTCTCCGGATGGTAAGCATGTGGCTTTCTGCACGTCGATGGAAGGCGTGCTGAAGGAATCTGAAGTCTATGTCCGCGACTTGAATGAATCGGGAAGCAACCTAGTGAAGTTGCCGGTGGAAAATGCGGCGGTCCCGCGCTGGCGTGTGAACCCGAATGGCGATACCGTGATTGTGTACGTGACTTCGGCAAGGAACAATAAAGGCGAAGAATTTATGAAGGAGAGCACGTGGCAAGTCAAGTTCTCGAAGGGCAAATTTGGAACGCCGCAAAAGCTTTTTGACGGCGCTTACCATGGCGGTGTCGAAAAGGATAATAGCTTTGGAATTTCTTCTTCGACGTTGTTGCGTGCGCATTTGACTGATGTGCTTACGGGTACAGATGTGATTTGGTACAATGGCGAACAGGCGTGCAATGCGTCTCTGACGAAGGACGGAACGAAGCGTACGCTGTTCCTTGATTTTGGTGGTACGCGTGGACGCGATTTTGTGGGCGTGAATTATGGCGTTCACGAACGAATTCTCGTAGCGGATAGCACGGGGCATTTGGTGCGCACGGTGGCGTCTCCTGCGAAATACACGTTTGACCATACCGAATGGGCTGTAGGTATGTTGAACGGTGAACCGAGCAATTTGATTGTCGCAAGCCTTACGGATTACAATGGGGCGCATCGCCAGCTGGCGCTTGTGAACTTGGACAATGGTGACGTGACTCCGCTTGTGGAAGGCGAGGAACTTTGGCACCCGTGCTTGTGGGTTTGGCAAGATGGTGAAGACCACCCGAAGCCGACCGTGGATGTGGATAGTGCCGGTGCGTATTACGACAACAATGCACCGAGCCCGTACCCGTTTGCGGTGGTTGAGCTGGGCATGAGGTTGCAATCGTTCTGGAATCAGAGCGACAAAATTGAAGTTGCGACTTTCGGTAGCTCGATGCTTTTGAACGCCGTGATTGAAGATTCCATCAAATCTTACAAGGTGATTAACATGGGTGTGACTTTGTCTGATATCCACCTGTTTGATTACCTGATTCGTAATTATGCAATCCCGTATGCACCGAAACTCAAGTACGTTGTGATTGAACTTTCGCCGGGATTCCTTTACAGGACCTACAATGAAATGACGGGGCCGGTTCTTGAAAATTCTCCGGGCATCCGCTATGACGAAAATCACTTGTCAAACGCTACGAAAAATGAAATTGCGGCGCTCAGTCAGGAACAGCAATTCCCGCAGGTGTTGCTTGGACAGCAGTATTTAGAAGGAACATTCCTGTTGCCGGTGGGCGAGTGGGGCGTGCCGATTGTGAATGTGGATCTTTCTCTGTTGCCGTTCGATTCGCCGTCCTTGCAAGAGAACTTGGAAAAGATTAAGGCGCTGAAAAAGTTTACAGATTCGAAGGGCGTCAAGCTGATTGCCGCGATTCCGCCACGCAACCCGGGTTACAAGGATACAGAGGCGTTCGACCCGTATGGCCCGAGTTGGGATGATGCGCATAAGATTATTGATGCGGTGAAAAATATGGGCATCGAGATTTTCGATGAATATAAAGATGGCCATCACGACTATTCAGACGAGATGGCCAATAATCCGAATCATGTGAGCTATCTAGGGGCGGCTCAGTTCAGTGTAAGGCTTGATGCCTTCCTGAAGAAATTGAAATAGGACGCGGTACCTATTACTTTTTCTCAAGTGCGACGAGCGTTTCGAGGTGCGGCGTGCCGGGGAACAGGTCCATCGGCAGCACTTCCTTGACGCGGTAGCCGTAACGTTCCCATTCGGCGAGAGCTGCTGGGATTTCGTCGGTGCCGCAGAAAATGTGGAGCACGCGCACAGGCTTACGCATCGCGAGAGCGCGGATGACGCCCGGTTCAGTTCCCTTGCGCGGCGGGTCCAACAAAATGCGTTCCGGTTCGCCAGGGATCGGCCGCGGAAGTCTCATTTGCACAAACGTCTCGTCAATCTTGCCGGCGATGAACTTGTAGTTCTTCTTCAAGAATCTTGCAGAAGCCTTCGCACAGTCGATGGACGGACCTTCCCATTCCACACCGAGAACGGACTTGGCGGCTTCACCGAGAGCAAAGCTGAAGAGACCGTAACCGCAGTAAAGATCTAAGAAATGGTCGCCCTTTTCAAGACCAAGCAAGCGGCTTGCGGACTTGATGAGGTTGTGGATCTGGCTTTCATTGATCTGGCTGAATCCCGTTACCGGGTACTTGAGCCTGAAATGGCCGAGGTCAAGCGAGAGTTCGCGCGGGCCGTAAAGTTGCTTGAAGTTGAGCGTGTCTGTCGGGCGCTTTGCTTCGAGATAGTAGTTGGAACCAGTCGGGTCCACGTAGGCATGTGCTGCGGTCACGTGGTACGGGCTCTGCTGCAAGACTTCGGAAATCTGCTTGAGCTTGCGCACGATGCTTGCGTCCAGCTTTTTCACGTTGAAAATCACGATGCGGTACTTGTACGTGCCGCGGATGATGAGCCAGTTGAGCGCGTAAGCGAGCGGCTTGTATGCCGGCGTGATGAGCTTGTCGAACAGCAGACGGTAAATAGCGTTGTGTTCTTCGGGCTCCAAGATGCTATCGTATTCGTTAAAGCGGAGGTCGCCCGGCTTCATTTCAACTTGGCGCTTGGACGTCGTGCGATAATTGCGCGGCATGGGACTAGCCACAATCGGCTGCGGACCGCGTGCAAGGCGGTTGACTTCCCAAAATTCGCGGATGGCTTCGTTCTTGACCTTAAGTTCGTCCTTGTAATCGAGCGGAGCGAGGGTCTCGCCGTAGGCGGAATCCGATTCCTTCGTATAATTCGGGAGGTTATGGGCTATTGCTTGTTCAAAAAACATGAAATCCTCTTTTTCTAACCTCAAATTTAAAAAGTTCCCGGAAAGTTTAAAGTGGATATTTATATTATCTACTGGTAGCCCAAAAATTTTGGCATAAAATGAGTTGGAGAATCTTATGAAAACGCCTTTTTTCTTGAAATTTGCCGTAATTATTGTCGCTGGTATCCTTGCGGCTTGTGCCGGTAATTCGCAGCAACCAGTAAGTGAACCTGTACCAACAACTGCAACGCCGCATGATGAGTCTGCTTCTGAAAGTAAGGTGGCTGAAGCTCCAAAGGATACATCGAGTGCTCAAGGACGTTCCTCCGAAAAGATCATGGAGGTTGTCAGGGCTAATACCCCGAATCGTCTGAAACCTTTGTACAATAATTTCTTGCGGACAAATCCAGGTTTTGAAGGCAAGATTACGGTGAAGTTTAAAATACTCCCGGATGGCAATATAGAAACGGGAGAAATTGTCAGTGCAACCACGAATTTTCCTGAATTTGAAAAGGCCGTGCTGAATGATATTTTGCAGTGGAAATTTGATGCGGGGGATTATAAGAATTGTACCGTTACGATTCCGTTTACGTTTGCCGATGATGGTAAGCCTGCTAAAAAAGCCCCGGTCAATCAGGGACCGGCCGAAGATGCGTGGTATGGCGCTAGCCAGGGCTGGTATTAATCAAAAGGAGTAGTATGAATTATTTTAGTTTGTCTGTTGTTTCTTTGGCGTTGGTCTTTGTAGCTTGCGATGATGGTAATTCTGCCACTCAGGCAGATGAACCTTCGCCGTCGCTAGAAACAGAGGGTGTTGCTAAAACTTGCATTGAACTGCCGGCTTGCGATGCTATGGTCAAGTCCGACGTGAACACTTGGCACTTTGTGCGTAAGGACGCGTTCGGTGACGATGCCGAATACACCTACAAGGCTGATGGCCGAGACCTGATTGTGACCATCAAGGACGCTCATGGTTCAACCGATACCAAGACTTATTCCATGTACAATATGGAATCTGAAGTCGGAGTGGAGATGGCTTATAGTGCGGCGAAAGCCACCTGCAGGGACGGTGGCGGCAACGACAGGAAGACGAAAGTGTGCTCTTGATGGTGTTGCGAAAAATTTCAAAAGTCCTAATGGCGTTGGTTATGGCTTGTTCGACACTTTGTTGGGCGGACTGCCATACCCTTGATCTTTCTGTAATGATTGCAAAGGATTTTATGGTCGTTGGCGCTAAGGGCGGTTTTTCGCCTAATATTTTTTATACAACATTGTCTGACCGATATGGAAAGCGCTATGTGACGCTCCATCGCGAAAGCGCTGATGATCCTGGACGCATTATGTGGGCGTTGTACTCTGAAAAGAATGGTGTGCTTGATAGCGTAATCGTTGATAAGAACCATAAGATGTATAATGCTGTTGGGCTTGGAGAAGGTGGAATAATGCCGCCTCCATTGAAGAAAAAGTTGAAACTCCGTAGCGACAATGTTGTTGTGGCTCCGTTGTCTGCTCTTGATGAAGTTGCCTGGAATTTGGTTGAATATCGCAAGAACGCCGAAGACCGTCCTGATACGAATGATATTCTTTTTGTGTTGGAACCAAATGGTAATCGTGAAGAATTCCTCCAGTGGCTTCGTTCTTATAAGCCGTTGGTGCAAGCGGCTAAAAATATTGGATTCTCGTTTTTGACGTTTGGATTGTTGAATGACACTGATTCTAGCTATGGCGATTGGGCGACTCTGTCCAAGGATATGTACGATGCCGTGGGTGTGAGAATGCCGTCTCAAGACGAACTAAAAAAGCATAAGAGGTGTTCCTGCACTCTAGGGGATGCACTGGAGGCGGTTCCTGCAACACCATATTCAAGAGGGGTGCTTGAGATTTTGAAAGGTGTAGGAAACCCTCAAAACAAGTGACTTGCTAAAAATGCTGTTGAAAAACAAAAAAAAAGACCTCTCGTGAGAGAGGTTGGTGCAAAAAAAAGACCTCCCAAAGGGAGGTCTAAGAGCGGCGGACCGGGATCGAACCGGCAACCATTAGCTTGGAAGGCTAAGGCTCTACCATTGAGCTACCGCCGCGAGCATGGACAATTATACAAAAATATTGCGCTTTTTAAAGGGGTTCTTAAAAAAAGTTGTTGGAAAAATATGAAAAAAATTCTAAATTTACGCTCGCATTAACAAAACAATCATATCAGAGGTAGCATACTTGTTCCCTAATCCGCGCGATCGTCGCATGCCCAACCGTCCCAGCGATGGGACCCGTATCAACGAAGATATCCATATCTCTCCGATTCGTCTCGTGAAAGAAGATGGCGAAGCTATCATCATCGAGACGAGCAAGGCATTGCAGATGGCGAAAGACGCCGGACTGGACCTTGTGGAAGTCTCCCCGAATGCTAAGCCGCCTGTCTGCCGCATCATCAACTACGGCAAGTACAAGTTCGAACAACTGAAGAAGGCTAAGGCCGCAAAGGCCAAGCAGCACGTGGTGAAGCTCAAGGAAATCAAGATGCACCCGAAGACTGCCGAGAACGACTACCAGTACCGCATCAAGCAGGCTGGCGAGTTCTTGCAGGACGGTATGAAGGTGAAGCTTATCATGCAGTTCCGTGGACGCGAAATGGCGCACATGGACTACGGCAAGCGCCTTATGGAACGCGCCAAGGAAGACTTGGCCCCGTTTGGCGATTTGGAAATGGATTCGCGGGTGGAAGGCAACACAATGCTTTCTATCTACGGTCCAAAACGTGGTGCCGGTAAGAAACAAGACCAGGCACCGAAGCCCGTAACCGAGCCAAAGGCAGCAGGTGAGGCTTAACTATTAACCTACGAGGTAAAAATGCCTAAGATGAAAACTCACAGCGGTGCTAAGAAGCGCTTCCGCGTGACTGGTTCCGGCCATGTCAAGTTCAAGCGCGCTGGTATGCGCCACATTCAAGCTAAGATGAACACTAAGCGTAAGCGTAACCTTCGTAAGGGCGCTCTCGTTAAGAAAGTCGATACCTATCATGTCAAGCGTCTGCTTGTCGTAGCATAAGGAGAGTAAGAATGCCACGCGCAAAAACTAGAGTTCCTTCCCGCGAACGCCGCAAAAAAATCCTCAAGGCCGCCAAGGGTTACTATGGCCGCCGCAAGTCGAACCTTCGCCTTGCTATTGACGCCGTTGCCCACGCTGGTCAGTATGCCTATGCACACCGCCGCGACAAGAAGGGTGATTTCCGCTCTCTGTGGATCACTCGCTTGAACGCTGCTGTTCGTGAATTCGGCATCAGCTATAGCCAGTTCATTTACAAGCTTTCCAAGGCTAACATCAACATGAACCGCAAGGTTCTCGCTGACTTGGCCGTCGCCGATCCGGCAGCATTTGCTAAGGTCGTCGAAATCGTGAAGGCTGCTTAAGTTCTGACTTAGCGAAAACGCGAGAAATTCGCCCTGCTCCTTGCGAGTGGGGCGTTTTTTACATTTAAGGCGATGGCCAAGTGTGAGCCGGAGTCGCCAGGCGTAAGCTGGCGATGTAGGCGAGAGCATGCGAATGGTCGGAGTCTCGTTTTTTGATCAATGAGCATGCGGTCGTGTCCCGCCGTCGCCGATCCGGCAGCATTTGCTAAGGTCGTCGAAATCGTGAAGGCTGCTTAAGTCCTGACTTAGCGAAAACGCGGGGTACTTTTTGTATTTGCGTTGAAAATACCGTCCCCGGAACGGAGTCCGGGGTGACACGTGCTAGAACAAATCTATGTCGAGGACGGTCTTCTTTTTGCTCTTGGGTTCGACTATAGCGATGGAATATTTTGCCGTACTGAGCAAGCGGTTGACGGTTGCGAGGACTTCGTCTTCGGTGATGGAACGTATTTGCTTTTCGGCGTATTCCATGGTGTGGAACTCGCCGAGGTGGAGCGTCTGTTCCGCCATGCGGATTACGCGCTTTTCGGGACTGTCTGCACCGAGGTGGAGCCCGCCGAGAATGTTCGTCTTGGTGCGTTCGAGTTCATCCTTGATGAACCCGTGACGCAGGAACTTCTTGACTTCGGCGATAGAAAGCGCAAGGGCGGTCTTGAGCTGGTGCGGCTCGGTTGCAAGCGAAATGCCCCAGTCCACGCAGTCCTTGTAAAGGTCTGCGGTGGAATACACGGAGTAGGCGAGGCCTTTGTCTTCGCGAATTTTTTGGAACAGGCGCGATGCCATGCCGGCACCCATCGCAACGTTGAAAAGCGAGAATGCACAACGGTCGCGGTCGCTCATCAGCGAACGGTCGAAACTCAAACCCCAGAAAAGGTTCGATTGTGTGATGTCGCTTTTCTGTACAATCTTGATACCTTGATTCGGCGTATAGATATCTTCGGGGGTTGTTCCGTTGATCTTTTTTTGTTCAAATTTTTTAGCACAAAGTTCTACGAGTTCTTCGTGCTTGACTTTACCCGAAGCGCAAACGTAGAGCGGAATTTCGTCGGTGACTTGATGCCCGTACTTGAGCATTTGCTTGCGCGTGAGGGACTGGACTTGCTTGACGTTCCCGGTGATGGAATGCGCGATGCCGCAGCCCCTGAAATGAATGGCGTTAAAGATGTCACCTACGAGTTCTTCGGGAATGTCATCGTAGCTGTGGACTTCCTCGATGATGACGTGGCGCTCCTTTTCCATTTCTTTCTTGTCGAAGCGCGGGTGCATGAGCATGTCCGAAATCACGTCAATGGCAAGCGGCATGTCGCTGCTTTCGACTTGCGCATAAAAGCCTGTCTCCTGGCGGGTCGTGTACGCTTCGAGATTCCCGCCGCGGTCTTCGATGGCGTGCGCAATTTCAAGCGCAGTGCGGTTCTCTGTTCCCTTGAAAACGAGGTGCTCGTAAAAATGGCTGAGTCCGAATTCATCGCTTGCTTCGTGACGGCTCCCGCGCGGGACCCAAACACCGACGGCTGCCGAATAGGCGTGCGGCATGTAATCTGTTAAGATGGTAATTCCGTTTTCGAGGACTGTCTGTTTGATGTTTTGTTTCATTTTTTGTAATACGCGCGTCGTATGGGAGCTAAAAGTATTATTTGCGGCTTAACTATAGCAATTTTGGGTAAAAATGTAACAAAAAACACATTTTTGGCACCCTTTTATTGTTGTGTAAATTTTTCTAAATTTTGCGCGAAAATAATGTTATGACTCACAGGAGAACGAAATGGGAAAAGACTTAAAGGAAATGGCTCTCCAATACCATTCCATGGGCAAGCCGGGCAAGATCGAAATCGTGCCTACCAAGCCGCACAGCACACAGACGGACTTGGGCCTTGCATACACGCCGGGCGTGGCTTCACCGTGTCTTGAAATCGAAAAAGACCAGAACCTCGCTTACGAATACACGGGCAAGGGCAACCTCGTCGCTGTGATTAGTAACGGTACGGCTGTGCTTGGTCTCGGCGATATTGGCGCACTCGCTGGTAAGCCGGTGATGGAAGGCAAGGCCTTGCTTTTCAAGATTTATGCGGGCATTGACGTGTTCGACATCGAAATCAACGAAAAGGATCCGAAAAAGTTTATCGAAATCGTGAAGGGCATTGCCCCGACGTTTGGTGGCATCAACCTCGAAGACATTAAGGCTCCGGAATGCTTTGAAATCGAAGACACGCTCAAGGCTGAGCTTGATATTCCGGTGATGCACGATGACCAGCATGGTACGGCTATCATTTCTTCTGCAGGCCTCTTGAACGCTATCGAAGTTGCTGGCAAGAGCATTCGCAACGTAAAGATGGTTGTGAACGGCGCAGGCGCTGCCGCTTGCGCTTGCACGAGACTTTATCTGTCTCTCGGTCTCAAGAAAGAAAATCTTGTGATGTGCGATAGCAAGGGCGTTATCCGCAAGGACCGCAAGGGCCTCACCGAAGCAAAGGCTTTCTTTGCTACGGAACGCACCGACATCGAAACTCTCGAAGATGCCATGAAGGGCGCAGACGTGTTCGTTGGCCTCTCCAAGGGTAACATCCTCACTCGCGAAATGGTCCGCAGCATGGCCGACCAGCCGATTGTCTTTGCTCTTGCAAACCCGACTCCGGAAATCAGCTACGAAGAAGCTATGGCAAGCCGTGGCGACCTCATCTTTGCAACGGGCCGTAGCGACTATCCGAACCAGGTGAACAACGTTATCGGTTTCCCGTACATTTTCCGTGGCGCTCTCGACGTGCGTGCAACGACGATTAACGAACACATGAAGCACGCCGCTGTCCGCGCGATTGCCGCTCTCGCTCACAAGCCGGTTCCGGATGTGGTGAACATTGCATACAATGCACAGCGCTTCACGTTCGGTAAGGAATACTTGATTCCGAAGCCGCTTGACCCGCGCCTCCTCACGGAAGTTTCTATCGCTGTGGCTAAGGCTGCTATCGAAAGTGGTGTGGCTCGCAAGCCGATTACCGATTGGGATGCTTACTACGATCGCCTCCGCGACATGATGGGTTATGACAACAAGCTCATCCGTCAGTTCAGCGATACCGCTCGCAGCAACCCGAAGCGCGTCGTGTTTGCCGAAAGCAACCTCAATATGCTCAAGGCTGCTGTCCAGGCTCAGGCCGAAGGCATTGCACACCCGATTATGCTTGGCAACCCGGAACGCATCCAGATGATTGCCCAGCGCGAACAGCTCGACCTCACGGGCATCAAGATTGTGAACCCGCGTTCTCCGGAAGAATTCGAACGTCGCCGCAACTACGCCGCTATCTACGCTGAAGAAAACGGCCGCAATGGCGTGACCTTCGAAGAAGCTCGTGACGATATGTTTGAACCGAACCACTTCGGTATGATGATGGTGAAGGTCGGCGATGCCGATGCGCTCATTTCCGGTGGCTATTCCAAGTATTCCGAAACGATTGAACTTGCTAAGGAAATTATCGGTATTCGTCCGGAATACAAGCACTTTGGCGCTATGCATATCCTCAGCACTAAGAAGGGTACGTTCTTCTTGGCCGATACGCTCGTGAACCGCGATCCGGATGCCGAAACGCTCGTCGATATCGTGAAACTCACGCACGATGCTGTCCGCTTCTTCGCTCACGAACCGGTGATGGCAATGCTTAGCTACGCAAACTTCGGTAGCGACAAGGAAGCTGCTCGCGGCACTGTGAACAAGGTCCGCGAAGCCGTGAAGACGATTCACGAACAGTATCCGGATTACGTTCTCGATGGCGAAATGCAGGTGAACGTGGCTCTTGACAAGGATCTTCGCGATACGAAGTATCCGTTCAACAAGATCAAGGGCCAGACCGTGAACACGCTTATCTTCCCGTGCCTATCTTCTGCAAATACCACTTGCAAGATGCTCTTGGAAATGGGCGTTGGCGAATCCATCGGTCCTGTGCAGATGGGCTTGAACAAGCCGGTTCACTTCACCGACTCCGACGCTTCTGTCCACGATATCTTCAACTTGACCGTTGCCGCTGTCATCGACGCCATCGTTCAGGAAAAGAAGGACGAAGAAAAGAGCAAGAAGAAGTTCGACAAGATCTGGTAATCGGCGCATTTCGCGCTCGCGATTCTAGTCGCTTTTTAAAAGTCGCCGCGGGTAAAACTGCGGCGATTTTTGTATACAGTACAGTGTGTACTATATGGTATAAAATTGCGTTTTTATATTAAATAAAATTGCTTAAAATTGAAGAATTTTAAAGAAATTGTACTATGAAATATTGACGTGGAAATAGTCGGAAAGGTATATTTATAAGTATGAAGCCGATTGTTGAATATCAGGACTACCACGCTTTTTTGAGCGACTACTATGAAGAACGTAAGAGAACTTCTGCGTTCTCGTGGCGCGAGTTTGCCAAAATTGCGGGTTTTGTCTCGCCGTCGTACCTCAAGATGGTTTGCGAGGGCAGGACGAAATTGAGCAAGGTGACCATGGGGCGTGTGGCCCAGGCAATTGGGCTTGTGGGTTACGAGGTCGAATATTTTGAAACGATGGTGCTGTTTGGTAATGCCAAGAATGACGAACAAAAGAAAACGTTCTTGGAACAAATGCATTCGATATCTTTGGCCCATAAGGTCCGCATTGTAGATAAAGATGCGTTTGAGTATTACGATACCTGGAAAAATCCGGTGGTGCGAGAGTTGGCGCCTTTGATGCCGGGAGCGATGCCGGGCGATATTGCAAAGGCCTGTGCGCAAGATGTTTCGGCGCTAGATGTCCGCAAGTCGCTCTCTTTCCTGGAACGTGCAGGATTCCTGAAACAAGTTCGCGAGAATGTTTACGAACAAACTGAAAAGTCTGTGGAAGGCTCCAAGGAAGGATTGCCGCTTGCCATCCGCTCCATGCATCGTGCCATGGGAAATTTGGCGGTAGATTCTCTGAACCGCTTTACGCCGGACGTGCGAAACGTTACGGGAATTACGATGGGTGTGAATCGTGAGGCGTACGAAAAAATTGTCGCAGTGCTTGACGAGTGCCGCAAAAAGATTACTGAAATTGCAAATGAGTGTAGCGATATCACGCAAGTTTACAGATTGAATTTACAGCTGTTTCCGCTGTCAAAGGAAATTGTGAAAAAAGAGGAGGCGTAAAATGGAGAATAAACTTTATGCGGCGTGCGGTGCTGTGGCGCTAGCGTTGTGGGCTGCAGCCTGTTCGGACGATAGTGTCTCTGGGACATCGGTGGAACCGAATACGATTGCGCTTAGCTCGTCAAGTTATTCGTCGAGCAGCGGGACTTTCCCAAGGGATGGTCAACCAAGACTATGTCGCTTGTCTGAAATGGAAAATGCGCCTGCCGGTTGCGACTGGTTTGCAGAAATGTGGAATCCGGAATCTGGAAACCGCGTCCATACTGGTTTTGATAACGGAACGAATACGTCTGGTATTTGGTATTGGACGTTGGATACAAACGAAGTTCTGATTCCAAGTGTTTTATGGACGGGAACTGCTCGACAAGATTACGATTCTTTGGCCATGAGCGATGTGATTGAACTTTGCGGTGGTTCTATTTGCGGCAAGGCGCGTTTTAATGCGGTTGATGGCGTAAATGGTTTTGACTATGAATTTATGAGTGTGGAAAAGCCTGCGTCCGTTGATATCGCTTTTAGCATGGCAGGTAAAAACGCATCTGGGCGATTTGATCAAGTTGACGCTAGTGGGTTAGGCGGTTTTTGTGTGGGCTATGCGTCAAACGGCTTAATCACGATGTCTCTTGATTTTAGCGATTCTGTCGATGCTTTGTTGGGTGATGAAATTTATAGAGTAATACTGAATAGAACTACGGTCAATGAAAAATTGAACGACTCGGACTATCGTGAAGAATGCTTTGCGTGGGCCGATTTTGCGAATTATGCCAAAAACGTTGTACGTGATGGTGAGCCTGCCGTTAGCGTTGAAAATGCGGTAAAGCATTTAGTTGGAGTCCACTTTAAGATAAACGGCTATTACGATAAGTCGACTTTGTCTTTTAAGATTGTTCGATTCGGGCGCTTTGCTACTGCGAATGGTCGAAAAGCGCTGGATGGTGAAAGCCTCCCGGTAGTTGATGAATCCTGCCTTACTCCGACTGTTGTTGAACATTTCTGCGAGTGCAATTATGCGGATTCCAATGCTGCCTATGAAGGTACCCGTTTAGGGCATTTGAATGCGGTTGATGAGGCTAGGGGAATTTGGGGGCAGAGCTTGTTAGCAGAAAATACATGCGTCAATGCAATGTGGATGCGTTCTACATTGGAAA
This sequence comes from Fibrobacter sp. UWB2, assembly GCF_002210425.1. NCBI lineage: Bacteria > Pseudomonadati > Fibrobacterota > Fibrobacteria > Fibrobacterales > Fibrobacteraceae > Fibrobacter > Fibrobacter sp. UWB2. Next base: position 143,326 of record NZ_MWQK01000006.1, read on the forward strand.
TGCCTCTCATCACGACGGAGAATCGGCCTTGCGACAATGCGCAACCCAAGATTATGCAATGCGCCGACGGCTCGTTCCGTTATTCTCCAGAATTTGCGTCTGTGAAATCGCGATATGATGATATTGTTGAAGAAAATGCACTTGCCAGAAAGCAGGTTCTTTTGGATCGTGTTGATAGCTGCATGAATTTGTCCTCATCATCGGTTAGCAACTCGAGCAGTTCTTCGTTCTTCCCGTGTTGCACGCTTCCTTCGGGCGATGGAGATTTGTGGAACGGGTATACTGTAGATGTTGATGTCGGGAACTTTGTTGAATCGCGCAGGGATGACGTGAAATATGGGGTCTGGTTCTTGGCTACTGATACCATTGATGGGGGCAAGTCCGATGTGTATTGGCCGGTGAATTTTGGCGATGACTTTAATGAAGGTGCGATTGAACCGTTGATTGATCATTGCGGAGGTGTCTGCGGAACGGCTGTCTTGGATGAGGGAACGTTGTCTTACCAGCCGTATGTGGTTATTGGATTTTCGTTGGCGATTGATGAATATGGAGCGGGCAAATCTATCCCTATTGATGTTTCGAATTGGGGTGGAATTTGCGTTAGCTATACGTCGACTATTTCGCTTAATGTTGAACTGGATGTGGGTGATTCGTTAAGCTTTTTGCTTGGCTTTGCTTTGCCGACGGCGCCTCTTTCGAAGTCTGCAAGCTTTAACAAAAAATGCTTTGAATGGAGTGATTTTAAATTGCCTTCGTGGGCGAAATCTTCACCTAATGTAGACCAGGATTGGCTAAAAACTTCTGGATGGCTGGATAGCGCTGGTGTGTTGGCGTCCAAGCATTTGGCGAAGGTGAATTTCAAGATGCAGTCAGCACCTGGGATGTATGAGTTCAATATTATGTCGATTGGAACGAATCGCAAATAGGGAGGGAATATGAATAAGAAACTTTATACGGCATGCGGTGCGGCGGCAATTGCGCTTGTGGCATGTTCCGATGATAACGGCCGCCTTGTCGGAACTTCGGTCGAACCGAATACAATCGGGGAGCTTTCATCAAGTTCGGTGGATACTCCTTCGTCCAGTTCTTTTGATGCTCGCGAAGGCGACTTGTGGAATCCGAGCGCAGGCGGCTTCTCGCTCAATGTCGCTCGCTACGCCGCAAAGCTTCCCGCGAATGCAAAAGCGGATGGCCATTGGACTTTGGAATCGGATGCTGAAAAGGGCGGAACGTCTTCTGTGGTCTGGCCGACTGATTTGGTCGGTGTACAGGATGAACGGACCGTTGTCGAATCGTGCGATGGCATTTGCGGAACGGTATCCTTGGCGAAGCATTCCTTGACTTATAATCCGTTTGCGGGTGTTGGCTTTACGCTTGCAAAGGACGACAATGGCAAGCCTGTTCCTGTCGATGTTACGGATTGGGAAGGCGTTTGCATTACGTACGAATCGGAGGCGGCACCTGCTTTGGAATTGGATTTGGGCGATTCCGTGAATGCGTTGCTTGGAGAAGCGTTGCCTGCGGTTGCCTTGTCCAAGACGGTAACTACGGGGCCTGTGACAAAGTGCTTTAAGTGGAGCGATTTTAAGTATCCTGCTTGGATTGCCGCCGTTGCGGGTGTCCCGGAATACTGGCTTGAAAATTCTGGAGAAAAGGCCGCTAAGCAACTGGTCGCATTCAGATTCGTGATCTCAGCCTCTCCTGGAGAGTACAAGTTCAATATCAAGAGCTTGGGAACGCTTGCGGATTTTCAGGCGAATCAAGGCGAAAGCTCGTCAAGTGCGGAACCGGCTGTGGTAAATCCTGCGGACCTGTGGGACGGAGCTGCGGGTGATAAGACTGTCAAGACGGGGCTCTATGCGGATGATTCCTGGAAATCTCTAGCAAAGGGCAAGTGGTATGACTATACGGACCAAAATTCGTCTTTTGGCTGGTGGAAGTACAAGGCGTATGATGACCATAACGGCTTTTACTTTGAACAGGTGATTGATGAATGTGGCGGCCTGTGCAGTAGCGTCAAGCTTGTTGGGACGGCTGAGGTGGATCCGGTGGCGCTCTTCGGTTTCCAACTGGTGAATAATGAATCGGGCGTGGTCAAGGCTGTCGATATCACAAACTGGAACGGCGTCTGCGTTACTTATAAAACGGATATTCCCATAGTGCTCGATTTGGATCCTGTTTCGCTGGAGGTGGATTTCGATACGGCATCGGCAGGATTTGTAGTTGAAGAAGATGACTATGAAATTTACAAGTGGCCATCTGTAACGTTACCGGTGACTTCTGGAGAATCGACCATGTGCTATGCGTGGGATGATTTTAAACAAGCTTACCTGGACAAAGTTCCGAATGGCGAAAAGTATAAAACAACAGTTGAAAATGTGCTCAAGCGAGTCGTTACCATAAGGTTCATTATAACGGGTAAAGCGGGCGATAAAGGAAACTTCTTCCTGAAAGCGCTTGGAACGAATCGCAAATAGAAAGCGGAAAATTGTTAGGAGGAAAAGAAAAAGGGCTCGGCGATTGCCGAGCCCTTTCCCCTAAACAACAGGAGATTTGTCTCTCTGTTATTCCCTTGCAGTAAACACTCCAACATGCAAGGGGTTTTAAGTTAGCGGAGGCGGACTTGCTGTACGCTCTTCTGGCTGCCCATCTTGACGATGAGGACTGCAGCGCCGCGTGCACTTGTGCTCAACTGGACTTCGTTTGCACCGACGTGGGCATTGAAGTTCTTCTGAGCGATGACCTGGCCCATGGAGTTCATGAGCATAGCCGTACCGCGAGTAGCTCTGTTGGCATTGAACATTGCCGTGACGGAGCCTTGAGCGACGTTCAGGCGGAGACCCGTTGCCTTGGCGGCGACGGCCTTGATGGCGGAGGAGCCGGAACCGGAGACGGCGACAATCTTGCCAGATGCGGTACCTTCAGTAGAGGGCTTCTTGTCAAAGTCGTCAATCATTTCGGTCGTGCCGTCAGCCTTGATGCCCTTGATGTAGTCAATCGTAATGGTGCCGGAAACCTGCGTGCCGTAAAGGTTGAGGCCGATAGCGTTAGCAGAGTTGAGGCCTGTGGGTTCGGTGCGGAAGTCTGTCCACTTGATCTGGAATGTCTGGAACGTGGTGGCGTCAAGTTGCTGGTCGGCCTGTTCCAAAACGCTAGCGTCGAACCATGCCCATGCGCTGCCAGTCATCATGAAGAGGTCCATGGAGGTCCAGCCGTATTCGCCGCAGCCGTCGCTTGCGCCAGTGCAAGGACCTGCAGAAGCGACTTCGCCCTTCATGCGGATTTCGAGGCCGACGTACTTGGAAAGATCCTTAGCGGTGCCGGAGAGGTTGATGCGGAGTGTGCCGGTTTCGCTAGAGTCAGCGGTCTTGCTCGTGTAGGTGATGAGGACGCCCTTGCCGTCTGCGGTTTCAGGAACTTCGTTTTCTTTGACGAGGCTGTCGAGGTTGCTCTTGTTGTTGCCTTCCATGCCGTATGCCTTCTGCAAAGCGTTCAGGACATCCGGGTCGAGAATTTCATAGGTGCCCTTCTGGCGGGTGATGATGGTCATGTTGCCGTCGTCTTCAGCACCGGTGTCCCAAACGTAAGGAACGATGCCGTTAGCCTTGGCGTTCTTAGCGACTTCACCGTAGAAGAGGGCGCGGCCCTGCAAATGGAGCTTGAGGTTTGCGGCGTCGGTAATCTGACCGGTGCGCTTGATGGCGCCGAGTTCACCGATAATTACAGGAATGCCCTTGTCGCAGAACATCGTCTTGAGTTCGCCGAAAGCCTTTGCAATCTGGTTCGGGGTGCCGAGAGCGGAGTTGTCGATGCTCTTGCTGTAAACGTTCCAGCCCATGTTGTGTTCCTTGTCATTCGTGCTGGAAAGTCCGGTGTAGTAATAATACTGCTTGCCCCAATCTTCATCGGCGGTCATGAGGGAGTACTGATACGGATAGTAGTGGACTTCGGCCATCATGTAGCCTTCGCCAGCCGGGTCGGTCGGCCAGCTAGTGCTGAGCATCGGAGCGTTATCCATTTCGGTACGCGGAGCCTGCACAATCAAGGTACGGGTGTCGTTGTTGCCACCTGCGCTACGCACGGAAGTGATGAATGCGTCGTAGTAGCCCTTCAAAATCTGCATACGGGAGTTATCGAATGCCCACTGGCCGCTGGAACCCCACGGGTCGTTCACGCCCGGTTCGTTGGCGCCTGCGAAGAGGAGGTGTTCATCATAGTCTTTGAAGTAAGATGCAATCTGAGACCAGAAAGCGGCTTGGCGAGCCTTGGTCGTTGCGGAAGAGTTGGCGATGTCGCCGGAACCGCTACGCGGATTGGCCGTGCCTTCATAAACGCGGTCTTCGAGCCAGCCTTCGTCCCAGTGGGAGTTCAAGACGACGTACATGCCTTCGGCGATGACCATGTCCACCACGTCCTTCACCTGCTTGAGCCATGCGGCGTCAATGGTCGGGGTGGTAAAGTCGGCGGCCTTGCCTACGTGAGTGTAGCTGCCGTTGTCTGCGGTACCGCCGTTTGCGGCGATGTCTTTGGTAAGAGCGTCAGAATGAGAATACCAGGCACAAGGAATACGCACGGTATTGAAACCGGCTGCCTTGATGGCCTTGATGTAGCCGGCGGTCGGGAGCGGGTTGCCCCATGCAGTCGGATTTTCCGGCACTTCCATGGTGTTGCCGATATTATAACCCATGCCCATCGGTTCGACCAATGCGGTTGCCTTGGGGAGGGCGGCGAATGCTGATGCTGCCATGAGAAGCGAGCTGCATGCGATGCCAAAGGTATTCAATCTCATGTCTAAGACTCCTTGTTGAGACTTGTGATTGGGTGCCTTATTTTGTGAAATTTAAGTGATTTTAGAAATTTTTTGAGAACATTTTCGAGCGTTTTTGCCCAATTTCAAACATCCCTTTTCTCATACACTCAAGAATACACCCGTTGTACGCCTAGTAATATATATGAAAAAGGCTTGAAACGCAACTGAAAAATTATTTACATAGAAATAAATAACAAGTTTGTAAGAACAAACGTGGTTAAAATCACATTCGTTTGAGAACTTTTTTTGAGAACATTTGGAGCAGCGCGGGTGAGATTCGCCGCCTTAATGCGCCTCTAACCAGTTTTTGCCGAATCCGACGCTAGCGACGAGTGGAACTTTAAGTTCCATTGCACCTTCCATTTCGGACTTGACCATGGCAGAAAGTTCTTCGACCTGGTCCTTCGGGCATTCGAACACGAGTTCATCGTGCACCTGGAGCATCATGCGGAGCGGGAGGTTCTCATCGTTGATGCGCTTTTGGATACGGATCATGGCAATCTTGATGAGGTCGGCGGCGCTCCCTTGCACGGGGGTGTTCACGGCCATGCGTTCGGCCATTTGCGATTCCATGCGGTCGGAACTGTCGATGCCTGCAATGTAGCGGCGGCGGCCGGAAAGCGTTTCGACATAGCCGTTTCGGTGGGCGGCGGCCTTGGTGTCGTCGATGAACTTTTGCACGCCCTGGTACATTTCGAAGTAGCCATCGATGAAGCTCTTGGCCTGTGCCATCGGGATTTTCAGGTCGCGGGAGAGACGGAAGGCGGTCATGCCGTAGAGCACGCCGAAGTTCACGACCTTCGCGTCGCGGCGCATATCGGCGGTTACGTCTTCGAGGCTTACGCGGTTGATGGCTGCTGCCGTGCGGGCGTGGATGTCGATGCCTTCCTTGTAGCTTTCGATGAGCGCTTCATCTCCGCTCAGGTGGGCAAGCATGCGGAGTTCAATTTGCGAGTAGTCTACCGCGAGAATCACGTTGTTCGGATTCTGCGGAACGAATGCGGCGCGGATTTGCTTGCCGAGGTCGCTACGGACGGGGATGTTTTGCAAGTTCGGGTCGCGGCTCGAGAGGCGGCCTGTTGCTGTACCCCACTGGATAAAGCTCGTGTGGATGCGCTTGGTATCCGGATTCACAAGTGTCGGGAGCACGGAAACGTAGGTGCTCTGCATCTTCTTGAGTTCGCGGTACTCGATGACGGCGAAAACAATCGGGTGTGCGCTGCGGAAGCTGAGTTCTTCGAGGACGGCGGCATCGGTGCTGCGCTTTTTGATTTCGGGGAGGCCGAGCGTGTCAAAGAGAACTTCGCCGAGCTGCTTGGGAGAGCCGATGTTAAATTCGCAGCCTGCCATGTCGCAGATTTCTTTTTCGAGCTTTTCGATGCGGTGTTCCAAATCGGTCTGCAATTTCTTGAGAATCTTCGTGTCGACGAATGCGCCAACGCCTTCCATCTGGTAAAGTACCTTGAGGAGCGGCATTTCCTGGCTGAAGAAGTACTTTTCGTAGTCGTACTTCTGGAGCTTGGCGCGGAGCGGTGCCCAGAGGCGGAGCGTATACACGGCGTCTTCGGCGCCGTATTCGGTCGCGTCCTTGATGGGCGTGCGGTTGAACGTGATTTGGTTCTTGCCGCGTCCGATGAGATTCTCGATCGGGATCATCTCGTGCTGCAAAAGCTGCATGACCTGATTGTCGAGACCGAGCCCGGTTTGGCCTGGCGAGAGCATCCAGGCGGCGATGAGCGTATCGATGATGTTGGCGGAATCGATTTGCTTTTGCGTGAGTCCAAAGGTGCGGGCGAGAACGTGTAAGTCGAATTTGGCGTTGTGGAATACAAGGGAACGCTTCGATTTTTTGTCGGAGTGTGCGCAAGAATCGTTCCAGAATTCAACGAACCACTTCTTTGTTACGTTAAAGTCGAAGTTGCCACCTTTGCCGGCGGGGTACGGGAATCCGATATCGTCGGTATGCCCGAGCGGAATGTAGTAGCCCTTGGGAACGCTACCGTCTTTTGCGGCGGCCGCAAGGCAAAGCCCGACAATGTTGCATTGCATCGGGTCGAGTCCGTCTGTTTCGGTGTCAATGCCGATTTCGGTCGCTTCGTCGAATTCCTTTTTCATCTGTTCGAAAGTTTCTTCGTTATCAACGCAGATGTAGGTGGGCGGGAGGTCGGCCGGGAAACTTGCTTTTACGACTTTGCCGGATTCGCTAGAATCGCCGGCCGCGTCGTCGGAAGAGTCGCTAGATTCGCCGCTATCGTCTTTGCGCACAAAACCGGTTTTGCTCGGAACGTTTTCGAGCAAGCGAATCAGGCTGTTGATTTCGTGTTCCCTGAAAATGTTCTCGAGAGTATCGCTGTGGATACCGCAGAATTCGAGAGCGTCGAGGTTACCGTGGTAGGCGCGCTTTGTTTGTAGCGTCACGAGTTCGCGGCTGAGGAACGCTTGTTCTTTGTTGTTCGCGAGATTGTCGTGCAAACCTTTCTTCTTGATGTTGTCGAGGTTTGCATAAATGTTGTCCATATCGCCGTATTCGGTCAACAGCTGGATGGCGGTCTTTGGGCCGACTTTCGGGACGCCTGGGACGTTGTCACTCGAGTCGCCCATGAGGGCGAGGTAGTCACGGATTTTTTCAGGAGGAATGCCGTATTTTTCGAGGACTTGCTGCGGTCCAAAATCGATGCCGTCGGCGCCTTTTTCCAAATGGAAAAGGTGGATCTTGTCGGTCACGATTTGCGACATGTCCTTGTCTTTGCTGATGATGACAACGTGGTCGAAACCGGCGTTGACGGCGGCTTCGGCGGCACTTGCCATCACGTCGTCGGCTTCGTAGCCGGGTTCCGACAAAAGTGGGATGCCGCTGGCTTCCATCGATTCGCAGAGAAGCGGCATCTGTGCCGCCATTTCTTCGGGCATGGGGCCGCGATTGGCCTTGTAGTCCGGGTAAAGTTCGTGGCGGAAAGTCTTTGTGTGCGCGACATCGCGGGCAATCGCAAAATGCGTGGGCTTGTGCTTTGCTAAAATGCGGAGAACTGCACCCCAGTAGCCGTGCATCATGGAAACGTCTTCGCCCTTGCTGTTGACGAGCGGGTTCTGGCTGTAAGCGTAGAACATGCGGAACGCAAGTGCGAAAGAATCGAGAAGTAGTAAAGTCTTTTCTGCCATGCTAGGGAATGTAGCAATTTGCAAAAAAGAGCCGAGGCGAGGAAAAAGAAATTAAAACGCTTTGTGCAAATTCTTGATGATGTCGCTCGGGAGCATGCTGAATGCGCCGAGTTCTTCGCGCGTGATGCGACCTGCTTTCTGGTGCAAAAGAGCGCCGAGTACGGCCGCTTCGGTTGCTGCCAAGCCTTGTGCAAGGAGTGCTACGATGATGCCGGAAAGAACGTCGCCACTACCGCCCTTTGCCATACCGGAATTCGCAACGGGAATGATATAAATGTTGCCATCGGGGGAGGCGATATACGTTGGGGCGCCTTTTAGCAAAATGACTTTGTTTGTGCTGGTGGCGATTTCTCTTAAACGGTTCGGAATGGCGGTGCTGTTTGGAAGCTCTCCGAAGAGTCTTGCGAATTCTCGCACGTGCGGCGTCAGAATGGCGGGCTGCTGTAAATTGCGCAGGTATTCGTTGACTGCCTGAATTGTTGACTTCTCGTCATGAAATACCATGCCGCATCTGGGTTCTGCGTCGTCTAACATTGCGATTGCATTTAAAGCATCGGCGTCAATGACTGTTGGAACCTTGAACTGCGGGAGTAATGCGAGGACTGCTTCAACCGTGCCGAAGTTTGTTGAAAGGCCTGGGCCAATGGCGATTGCGCTTGCGTGTTTTGCTCGATCCAATAACGTTGTAATGTTTTCGTGCCGTAGCGTTCCGCGGTGCACTGAGTCTTTGCCGAAATCGTCTAGACTGCAAAAAACGGGTTCAGAAAGTTTTGCTTGGATAATCGGCGCAATAGCTTCGGTCGTTGCGAGCGTCACAAGTCCTGCACCACTGCGGAGGGCTGCCTCAGTGCAAAGCGTTGCGGCGCCCGGCATGTCCTTGGAGCCTGCGATGATAAACGCCGTTCCTTGATTTCGCTTGTCTCCCCATTCGTTACGTTGGGGTAAAAGTTGCGAAATAGAATTTTCTGTGATGAGGTAATTCTTTTCATCAAATTGCTTGATGACTTCGTCGGGGTAGTTCAGTGGAGCGACGACAGCTTTCCCGAATGCAGGGCCGCCTTCTTTTGTGTAAGCGTCCAAACGCGGAAATCCGAACAACATTGTTTCATTCGCTTGAATGCAAATGTTGTTTCGAACATGCGTTGCAGAATCGTAACCGGTAGGGGCGTCTGCGGCGATGACGGGTAGCCCGCTTTCATTGATGATTTGTGCCGCAGTTGCAAATTCCGTGCGGAGCTCGCCTTTGGCTCCGTTTCCGAGCATGCAATCGACGATGAGCTTGAATCCTTCGTGCAAAAGGAGTGAGGCTTGCTTGGGTTCTTCGGTGATTTTCTTGAAATCAAAAAGAGAACCACCTGCTTGCGAAAAATCGTCAAGAGCTAATTTGGCTTCGTTCTTGAATTTGCTTTCTGGAGCAAGACTAAAGACGGTGCTTTGAATACCGGCCTGCAAAAGGTGCTTCGCGAGTACAAGTCCGTCTCCGCCATTATTCCCACCGCCAATAAAAATTGCGATGGGGGCGAGCGCTTTTGCTTGAACGAACTTAAATAGCGCAAGCCCGGCCTCTTGCATTAACGTGTATCCGCTTTGGATGACGTCTTTTTCAGAAGGTTCGCTCGTGGTCTCTTTTGCTAAAAATTCTTTTGATGCGGCATCGAGCTTGCGCATGCCTTCGGTAGAAAGAATCGGTTGCAAATTTAAAGACAGGAGCGAACGCATTTTTATTTTAGCTTAAATGAACCAGTAGGTAATGCCAAGCTTGAACATCATCGTGTGGGCGCCCTTCAAGTTGGAGAAGGAACACTTGACGCTACGCTTGGGCTTAGAACCTTCAAAATCATCTGCGTTGAGTTCGTCAAAATATTTTACATCGGGGAATACTTCGTTGAATCCCATGTACCAACGGAAGCCGACGCTTAAATTGTCGAGGATGTAGTATCCGCCACCGATGTTGATACCAAGTTCAACAGGAGATGCTTCGATGTTTTCGAAATTGTCGTAAGCACCACTTTCGTTTTCGATTTTGTAGTTTCCGCTAGTGTTGATGGAAATCTGCGGGCCGACTTCAAGATAGAATGCTTTCGTGATTTCGCCACGCACGTAGAATGCGAAGTCGAGGAAAGTCATGTCGAAGTTTCTTGTGTAATCGTCATCGCCGTGATCGAGGTAGAAAAGACGGAAGGCGATTTCTGGAGTGAATGTGAGTCCGCTAATGATGGGGAATTTGGCTGCAACGCCGAAATCACCGCCGAAACCAGTGGGCTCGTCAAGGTCGTCGAGGTTCTTGAATCCCCAGAAGTTGCCGTAGATGAACGAGGCTCGTGCACCGAAACCGATAGTTTTTTTCTTCGGAGCGACGGTTGCTTGCTGATCGTCGATGGGCATGGCTTCGTTGTTTTGTGCTTCAGGAGCAACTGCTTGCTGGTTGGTTACTTGAGCCGGGGCGGCTTGCTGTGTGTACTCGGTGGGCTGATCAATCGGTTGTGCCGTTGCGATTGCCGTTGCGCAAAGCGCGGTCAAAATACCTGCTGCGAATTTCTTCATAAAAACTCCTTTTTATGGCGTCCCTAGTGGTGGACCCTAACTTGTAATGAAAATATAATAAAGAAAAACTTTGGTTTGTGTCGTAATAGACGTTATTGCGCCATTTTGGAGTGGATAATCCCTTGCCGTATTGAATGAAAATATGTATATATGAATTGTTGTTCATATATTTAAACTATTAAAACAGGTATAAATATGCATAAAGAACCGAATACGCAAAATATTTCGCTCGATACGCTTTTTGAACTGTCTGAATTTTTCAAGTTCTTTGGCGATACGACGCGCATTCGCGTGATTCATTTGCTGCTTTCGGGCGAGATGTCTGTAAGTGCCATTGCCGAAAAGCTGAATCTTGAACAGTCCGTGGTGAGCCACCAGCTGCGCATCTTGCGCACGGCGAATCTTGTGAAGCCGACTCGTGACGGCCGCAAGATTTATTACTCGCTAGATGATGAGCACATTGGTGAGATTTTCAATACGGGTCTTGCTCACATTTTGCATAAGAAGAGGGTCTAAAAATGAACTTGGTTACTGATTTTGTCTGGGAGTTTATCACACTTTTTTCGGAGATGGCTCCGTTTTTGCTGCTAGGTTTTTTGCTTGCGGGAATTTTGCATGTCTGGGTGCCGAATCATTTGTACGTGCCTAAAATTGCAAAGTCAAATTTTGCGTCGGTGCTCTGGGCGGCAATCTTTGGCGTCCCGCTCCCGATTTGTAGTTGCGGCGTGATTCCGACTTCGATTGCAATTCGCAAGGAAGGCGCTAGCAAGGGCGCTAGCGTGAGTTTCTTGATTTCGACTCCTGCGACGGGAGTGGATTCCATCTTGGCAACGTATTCGCTGTTGGGACTCCCGTTCGCTATTTTGCGCCCTGTGGCTGCGTTTGTGACGGCGTTGTTTGGCGGTGTGCTGACGAACTTTGCAACTCGCGGAGAAACGGATCGTAACGAATCTGCTGGGAATGCGGCTGTGGGTGCGCATGGCGATTCGGCAAAACACGAACATCATCATGAACATCATCACGATCACGAACATCATCATGAACACGAACATTGCGGTTGTTGCTGTGAAGATGATTATGACGCGCCTGCAACAACGTTCTCGAGAAAGATTAAAGAGACGTTCCGCTATGGCCTTGTGAATATGGTGGGCGATGTGAGCAAATGGCTCATGATTGGTCTTGTGCTTGGTGCATTAATCTCTGCTTTTGTCCCAAATGAACTGTTCCTTGCATTGCGTGAATACCCAATTCTCTGCATGGTCTGCGTGCTGCTTTTGGCAATGCCGATGTACACGTGCGCCACGGGTTCTATCCCGCTTGCACTTGCGCTTGTGGCGAAGGGGATTACTCCGGGTGCAGCTCTTGTGCTTTTGATGGCTGGGCCTGCAACGAGTATCGCTTCGATGCTTGTGGTCGGTAAGGCTTTTGGCAAGCGTACGCTCGTGGCATACTTGTTCTCGATTGCTTTTGGCGCGATGTTCTTTGGCTTTATCGTCGATACGTTCTTTATGGATACGTTCCTCTCGGCGATGCTCCCGCAAGGTGCTGCAGATTGCCATGGGCACGGGGCTTTAGGCGTGTTCGATTACGTTTGCGCTGGACTCTTGGCCGCATTTATGCTGTATGCAAAGTTTGCGCACAAGGGGTGTGACGGTCATTGCGGTTGTGGCTGCGGTTGCGGAGATTCTTGCAAGTGCGCGGACTCTTGCGAAGATGATCACGATCATGACCACTGCGAATGCGGCGAATCTTGTGAATGCCATGAACACGGCGAACATGACCATCATCACGGCGCTTCGGCAGGCTCAGCGACCTTGGCGCATTCCGAGCCTGTCTCTAAAACGTATCGCGTGAACGGCATGAATTGCAGCCACTGCAAGGCGTGCGTTGAAAAGGCGGTTCGCCCGCTCGATGGAGTCGTATTTGCCGAAGCCGATGTTGCTAGCAAGTCGTTGCACGTGGAATGGCACGACGATGATGATATCGACATGGCCTCTTTAAAGACTGCTGTTGAAGAAGCTGGCTTTGAATTTGTCGGCGAGGCTTAAATTTAAACTTCGCTTAAAACGGAGATGCCCGCTTTCGCGGGCATGACAATGTATTAAACTTCGCCGATTCTTGCAAGCTTTAACAATGGCATTCCGGCTTCTCGGCTTTCGTCGAGATTGACCGTGAAATCAATGCTCCAGTCGTTGAATCCTTCTTCGTCCTGGAGCATTTGCTGTATCTGCATAATGTTCCCTTCGTACGTGACGATGGTATGGGTGAGGGAGCGTCCTTCCACATCCATGCGGAACTTGTGATGCTCGGCAGTGTAGGCGGCCATCGTTTCGATGAGCCGTTTTTCTGTCCACGGGGTTCCTTCATCATCCGCCAAAAGTTCGCCTTCGGCAAGGTCGTCGGCGAGGCTGTCCAGTACATCCGAGAAATCTTGCTTTTGCAAGCTCATCATAATCTGGAAAATGCGCTGGCGTACCATGTTGAGGAATCGCTTCTTGTCGTAGGTAATGTCGGCGGCAGCCTTGTCTGCACCGAATGCCTTTTCGACTTCGTCTTCGGAAGCGCCTTCGTCCAAGCGTTTCTGGTAATCTTCCGGGTGTGCCATCTTTTCCCATTCTTCGAGCAAACTGGAGTCCACGCGACGGATCATTTCGCCGAGGTAGTCCTGCATTTCCAGGAGTTCTTCGTTCTTGTAGCCGTCAGGCACAGTCTGCGAAAGTACTTTGTAAACTCCGTTCAAGTGGCGGAGCAAAATCGCTTCCATGCGCTGCAGGTTGTACTGCTTCACGTAACCGCTAAACGTCGTGAAATTCTCGAACATCTCGCGCACAATGGACTTGGGCTCAATGTTTTCATCCACCCACGGGTGGATATCGGCGAATGCGTTGAAGGTGTCGTAAATGAAGTCTCGCAACGGCTTCGGGTATTCGACTTTTTCAAGTTCTTCGAGGCGCTGGTTGTATTCCATGCCTTGCGCCTTGAGCTCGTTCATGCGGGCATCGCGAGCCTTGCTCTGCTGGATGCGCAAAATCGCTTCGGGATTCTCGAGAATACTTTCGCACAAGGTAATCACGTCCAGTGCGTATTCCGGCGAATCTTTGTCGAGCTTTGGTAGCGTGTCGAGCAGGTAAAGCGAAAGCGGTTGGTTCATCGAGAAGTCGTCTTGCAAGTTCATGTTCACGCGCAAGTGGCTGTAGCCTTCGGCAACAGCGGGCACGAACTCGATAATCTTTTTTTCGACGAGACTCCTGAACAGCAAAAAGGCGCGGTGCTGCAACTGCTTCTTGCTCGCTGCACTTTCGTGGCAATCCTTGAGGAGCGCACGCATGGCGCGACAACCGTCCGTCGGGCGGCTCAAGATGTTCAAAAGCATCCCGTGATTCACCTGGAAGCTTGATGTCAGCGGTTCCGGAGATGCGTCAATCAATCGCTTGAACGTGTTCTCGTCAAACGGAATGTAACCGTGTTCAGGCGGCTTTCTCTTTTGGAATTTTTTTCCTGTCGTACGCGACTTCGCTTCGAGTTTCAGATTTTCGATGACATGTTCTGGCGCTTGTGCGACAACGTAGCCGACATTGTCAAAACCTTTACGGCCTGCGCGACCTGCAATCTGGTGGAAATCTCGTGCTGTCAAAATGGCGGTCTTGTCGCCGCTGTACTTGCAGAGCTGTGTGAAAAGGACTGTGCGGATTGGAACGTTCACGCCCACGCCAAGCGTGTCTGTTCCGCAAATGACCTTGAGCAAACCTTGTTGGGCGAGCTTTTCGCAGAGAATGCGGTACTTCGGCAAAAGCCCCGCGTGGTGGAGTCCGATGCCCTGCTTGAGCCAGCGCTTGACATCCGGACCATACGGGCTTGCAAAACGGACTTCCTTAATCGCTTCGTTGATCTTGACTTTTTCTTCTTTGGTGCAGAGGTCAAGACTCATAAAGTTTTGCGCATTGCTTGCCGCAGCCGCTTGCGTAAAATGGACGACGTAAACAGGAGCCTTGCCCTCGTTCACAAGCTTTTGCACTTCGGTCGAAATTTCGGTGGTGCTGTAGCTAAAGTCGAGCGGTACCGGGCGTTGCGTGGAGCGGACGGTTACGGACTCGCGGCCCGTGTGCTTAGTCATGTCGCGTTCGAAAAATTCCGTAGCGCCAACGGTGGCACTCATCAAGAGGAATCTCGATTGCGGGAGCGTCAAAAGTGGAACTTGCCAGGCGACACCGCGTTCCTTGTCGCTATAGTAATGGAACTCGTCCATCACGATGTCTGTAATGGTGAGTGTTTCGCCTTCGCAGAGCGCCATGTTCGAAAGAATTTCTGCTGTGCAGCAGATAATGGGGGCGTCGCGGTTGACGGTGGCGTCGCCGGTCGAAAGCCCGACGTTTTCTGCGCCGAATTCCTTGCAGAGCGCCATCCACTTCTCGTTCACGAGCGCCTTGATGGGGCAGGTGTAAACGCTACGGCGGTTGTGCACAAGACTATCAAAATGGAGCGCCAATGCGACCATGGACTTTCCGCTTCCGGTGGGCGTATTTAGAATGACGTTCTTGCCGTCCAAAAGTTCCAAAATAGCTTCTTCTTGCGCTGGGTACAACGTAGTCCCACGGGCTTCTGCCCATGCCATAAATTGTTCCAAAACGTCTTCAGACGAAATATCGGAACGGTGTCCATTGAACTTTTCGACCAGTTCGTTCAAAAAATCTTTGAGAATCCGCTTGTTTTGCTCTGCCATAATGGCTCAAAGATAATATTAATCGTAAGAAGTTTTCTATTTTCGAATGTAAGGAGATTTGTTATGAAAGGAATCGTACTTGCTGGAGGCTCCGGCACTCGTCTGTATCCGCTCACGATGGTCACATCGAAGCAACTTTTGCCGGTCTATGACAAGCCCATGATTTATTACCCGCTTTCGACCTTGATGTTGGCGGGCATTCGTGACATTCTCATCATCTCGACGCCGACGGATTTGCCGAACTTTGAACGCTTGCTCGGTGACGGCTCTGCCATGGGCCTCAACTTGAGCTACAAAGTGCAGCCGAGTCCGGATGGACTTGCCCAGGCTTTCATTTTGGGCGAAGAATTTATCGGTAACGATTGCTGCGCGATGGTTCTCGGCGATAACATCTTCTACGGAAACGGTTTCAGTCAACTTTTGAAGGCTGCTGTCAAGAACGCCGAAGAAAATGGCCGTGCAAGTGTGTTCGGTTATTACGTCGAAGACCCGGAACGTTTTGGCGTTGTGGAATTCGACGATAACGGCAAGGTGATTTCTGTTGAAGAAAAACCGAAGGAACCGAAGAGCAATTACGCCATTACGGGGCTTTACTTCTATGACAATCGCGTGGCCGGATTTGCCAAGGTGCAAAAGCCGAGCGCTCGTGGTGAACTTGAAATTACCGACCTCAACAAGACGTACCTCGACAAGGGCGAACTTGACGTGAAACTCCTCGGCCGCGGTTTTGCTTGGCTCGACACCGGCACGATGGATAGCCTTATCGAAGCCGGTGAGTTCGTGAAAATGGTCGAAAACCGCCAGGGCATCCAGATTTCTGCCATCGAAGAAATTGCATACAAGAACGGCTGGATTAGCAAGGAAAAACTCTTGGAATCTGCCGCCAAGTACGGCAAGTCTCCTTACGGCCAGCACCTCAAGAAGGTCGCCGAAGGCAAGATCCATTACTAAAGAAATTATGAATAACGCAAAAAGAACAATCGTAATCACGGGCGGCGCTGGCTTTATTGGTAGCCATGTTGTTCGCCTGTTTGTCAACAAGTATCCTGAATACAATATCATCAACCTCGACAAGCTCACGTATGCGGGCAACCTCGCAAACTTGAAGGATGTCGAGGGTAAGCCGAACTACAAGTTCGTGAAGATGGACATTTGCGACTTTGATGCTTTCTACAAGCTCATGCAAGATGAGCATGTCGACGGCATCATCCATCTCGCGGCGGAAAGCCATGTGGACCGTTCCATCAAGGACCCGTTCACATTCGCCCGCACGAACGTCATGGGTACTTTGAGCCTCCTCCAGGCGGCAAAGCTCTATTGGGAAAGCCTCCCGGAAAAGTACGAAGGCAAGCGTTTCTACCACATTTCGACCGACGAAGTTTACGGCGCCCTCAAGATGAACCACCCGGAAGGCATCACGCCTCCGTTCACGACTACGGCGTCCAGTTCGGAACACCATTTGGCCTACGGTGACGACTTCTTTTACGAAACGACGAAGTACACTCCGCACAGCCCGTATTCCGCATCGAAGGCTGGCTCCGACCACTTTGTGCGTGCGTTCCACGACACCTACGGCATGCCGACGATTGTCACGAACTGCTCCAACAACTACGGCCCGTACCAGTTCCCCGAAAAGCTTATCCCGCTTTTCATCAACAACATCCGCCACAAGAAACCGCTCCCGGTTTATGGCAAGGGTGAAAACGTCCGCGACTGGCTCTTTGTCGAAGACCACGCCCGTGCGATTGACGTGATTTTCCACAACGGAAAGATTGCCGAAACTTACAATATCGGCGGCTTCAACGAATGGAAGAACATCGACATCATCAAGGTCGTCATCAAGACCGTCGATAAGCTTCTCGGCCGCGCCGAAGGCGAAGACCTGAACCTCATCACGTATGTGACGGACCGCCTCGGTCACGATGCTCGCTACGCAATTGACTCCACCAAGCTCCAGAAGGAACTCGGCTGGGAACCGTCGTTGCAGTTCGAAGAAGGCATTGAAAAGACCGTGCGCTGGTACTTGGACAACCAGGAATGGCTCGACAATATCACGAGCGGCGACTACGAAAAGTATTACGAAAAAATGTACGGAAACAGATAGCCTACGTCATCCTGAGCGAAGCGAAGGATCTATAGGAGATTTATAATGGGAAAGTTTAACTTTATAGATACAGAAATCGAAGGCGTTAAGATTATTGAACCGACGGTGTTCGGTGATGCCCGCGGTTATTTTATGGAAACCTACAGCCGTCGCGACTTTGCCGAAGGCGGCATCGATGTAGACTTTGTTCAAGACAACGAGTCCCGCAGCAAAAAAGGCGTTCTTCGCGGTCTCCATTTCCAGAAGCAGAATCCGCAGGGCAAGCTCGTCCGCGTGATTGAAGGCGAAGTTTTTGACGTGGCAGTGGACCTCCGCAAGAACAGCAAGACTTTTGGCAAGTGGGTGGGCGTCACGCTCTCCGCCGAAAACAAGAAACAGTTCTACATTCCCGAAGGTTTTGCTCACGGCTTCGTGGTCCTTTCTGAAACGGCATCTTTTGTTTACAAGTGCACTCGTTTCTACGCACCGGGCGACGAAGGTGGCCTCATGTGGAACGATCCGGAAATTGGCATCAAGTGGCCGGTGGGCGACGGTTTTGAACCGCTCCTCTCCGAAAAGGATACCAAGAACCCGTGCCTCAAGGACCTTGGTTTCGCTTTTGACCTTTAGAATGTAAACTTATTTTTCTATTATTTACATATCATGAAGAATATTCTTGTCGTTTGTACTGGGAACATTTGCCGTAGCCCTACAGGGGAGTATCTTTTGAAAAAGGAACTCGGACCGGACTTCCATGTGATGAGCGCCGGTCTCGGTGCATTGGTGGATAACCCTGCCGATAAAATTGCCCAGAAAATTGCCTTGCAACATGACATTGACATGAGTGCTCATAGGGCTCGCCAGATCAATTTGGACATTCTTAAATGGGCTGACTTGATTTTAGTGATGGAAAACGGCCATAAAAGGGAACTTTTGCATAAGTATCCGTGGCTCGATGGTAAGGTGTTCCGCTATGGTGAATCCCACCAGGTCGATATCCCTGACCCGTACAAGAGGCCCGAAAATGCTTATGTGTTGGCCTGGAATTTTATTTCCAAGCTGACTCCGTATTGGGTAGAAAAGATTAGGCAAAGTGAAGCCGCAAAATAAATCTAAAAAGGAAACGTATGAATAAAATTGGTATTGCTCTTTGTGGAGTTGCCGGCGCTATCTTGAGCGGTTGCTTTGCAGCTCCGCAGATGCGAATGGATATCCCCACAGATTCCACGACCTACAATGGAATTACTTTCAAGTTGCATTCCATTGAAAAGGGCGACATGGGTGAACCTGTGGAAGTCGCTCCGAATCCGTCCGAAGGCAACCTGACTGATTTGATGGTCGATTCCCTTCCGGACTTGGAATACAGGATTGGACCTCTGGATATGGTGCAGGTGGTTGTCTGGGAACACCCGGAACTCACTTCCCCGATGGGCCAGTATCAGCCGGCAGGCCAGAAGGTGACGACCGATGGCAAGCTTTTCTACCCGTATGCGGGTGAACTTCAGGTTGCAGGTCTTACCGCCCAGGAACTCCGTAAAGAAATTACCAAGCGTCTTTCGGACAAGATTCTTAACGACCCGCAGGTGGATGTCCGTGTGACGGGTTACCACAGCCGTAAGGCTTTTGTTTCGGGTGCCGTGAATCGTCCGGGCTATGTGCATTTTGATGAAAACCCGATGACCATCCCCGACGTGATTGCCTACGTGGGTGGCTTCGATGAAAAGGCTGATCCTTCTTTCGTCCAGCTCCGCCGTGGCGATAAGGTCTATAACATTGATTACGTCCGTGCGTTCAAGGAAAACATTCCTATAGACCGCATCCTCGTTAAGCCGGGAGACCAGCTCTTTGTCCCGCTGAAAGAAGAAATGGAAAGGGATAGAAAGGTCTACGTCCTTGGTGAAGTGAACAGAACGGGCATTGTCCGTATGGATAACTACATCTCCTTGGCCGAAGCTCTCGCTGCAGCCGGTGGCGTCAACGCTATGAACGCTGCTCCGAGCGACATCTATGTTATTAGAAATACGTCTAAGGAAAAGATCGATATCTATCAGCTCGATGCCAAGAACGCCATGGCGCTTGCAATGGCCGACCGCTTTGAACTGAATCCGCGCGATATCGTCTACGTCGATGCTTCTGGCATTGCAACGTGGAACCGCCTTCTTAGCTTGATTACCCCGACCATGAGCGCTATTTATCTTGGTACGAATATCGTTCAGAACGTCCAGGAAATTAATAATACGGGTTGGAAGACTCCGTCCCAGAAGCGTGCTTCTTCGACATCTTCTACCACTTCAACTTCTACGAATACGGCGAACAGCGCTGCTAATAACGCCACAAATGCAACGGGTAACTAATGATTAACTTGATTTTGTGCGGTGGTAGCGGAACGCGCCTTTGGCCGATTAGCCGCTCTCTCATGCCGAAGCAGTTCGCTCGTCTTTTTGACGGTGCGTCCCTGTTCCAGCGTACGGTAAAGACAAATTCTCGCATTTGCAGTGCCCAATACATTGTAAGCAATGCTGATCAGTACTTCTTGGCCAAGGACCAGCTCGAAGAAGTGGGCGCCAATGATGTCCGCTTCCTTTTGGAACCGGTGGGTCGCAACACGGCTCCGGCAATCGCTCTCGCTTGCCTTGGCCTTGATCCGGAAGATGTCGTTCTCGTATCTCCGTCGGACCACGTGATCCGTAAGGCTGAAGCTTACGAAGAATGCTTGCGCAAGGCTGAAGAATTTGCAAAGAAAGGTTTCATGGTCACGTTCGGCATCACGCCGACCGGTCCGGAAACCGGTTACGGTTACATCGAAGCTAATGGCGAAGATGTCAAGCGCTTTGTCGAAAAGCCGGACCTGGAAACCGCCAAGAAGTATGTCGCTTCCGGAAGATTCTTCTGGAACAGCGGTATTTTCTGCTTCAAGGCTTCGACGTTCCTCGATGAACTTTCGACGTACTCTCCGGATATCTTGAACGCCGCAAAGATTGCTTTTGCAAACGCCAAGAAAGAAAACAAGGATGCTCTCGTCCGTGTCGATTACGAAGACATGATGAACATTCCTTCGAATTCGATTGACTACGCCGTGATGGAAAAGTCTGCCAAGGTAAAGGTCGTGCCGAGCGATATCGGTTGGTCTGACCTCGGTGCTTTCGATTCCCTCTATGGTGAATTCGACCACGACGAAAATGGCAATAACATAAACGCAAAGCACTTGGCTATTGGTTCCAAGAACTCTCTCGTGCTCGGTGGCCAGCGCCAGATTTGCACGATTGATTTGGACAATATGCTCATTGTCGATACGCCGGATGCTCTCTTGGTTGCTCCTCTTGCTAGCAGCCAGAAGGTCAAGAAGGTTGTCGACGAGCTCAAGGCTCGTGGCTCCGATTTGCCGAAGGTCCCGCAGACGGTCAACCGCCCGTGGGGGACGTACTCCGTGCTCGAATCTAGCGACCGCTACAAGATGAAGCGCATCGTGGTTCGCCCGGGCGAACGCCTCTCATTGCAGAAGCATTTGCACCGTTCGGAACACTGGGTCGTTGTAAGCGGTACTGCTACGGTGACCGTGGGCGACAAGGTGTTCTACGTGCGTCCGAATGAATCGACCTACATTCCGTCCGGAACGATTCACCGCTTGCAGAACGAAGGCAAGCTCCCGCTCGTGATTGTTGAGGTCCAGGTCGGCGAATACACCGGCGAAGACGACATCATCCGCGTGCAGGACGACTACAAGCGTTCTTAAATATGAGACAGGCGGGCTTTAGCCCGCCTTTTGTCGTTTATATCCTAATTAGAAACCTTGAATTGTTTCGGTGCGGCGTAAGCCATTTGCACAAGAATGTCCTTGCCGGTTTCCATGAGTTTTTTGGCTTGCTCGGCAAGCGTATCGCTGTCGTTTTCCTTGATGACCTTGCTCAAGTGCTCCATAGCCGCATTCACATCGGACTTTGTCTGGATGCGGAGCTCGCCAATGTCAAAGTGGGCACGGCGTATGATTGTTGCATCGGTTTCCTTGGCAAGACCCTTTTCGAGTAGCGTAATTGCCGCTTCCGGAATTTTCTTTTGCTTTGCCGCTGCACCCCATTCAATCCATTGCGTGCTCGGAATTTCAACATAGCTTGTTACGACTTTGTTCACGGTGTCCTTGACTTCCATGAACTTGACCGGTTCTTCTTGCAACAGCGATGTCAGCCCGTAACGCAGTAATCTAGCCGCGTTCTCGTTTTCTCCATTCTTTGCTGCCTGCAGCCCGTCTTCAATCATTTTGCGAGTGCGTTCGCCAGGGGTGACTGTTTCTTCGAACCTTTGTTCGACAACAACCTTTTGCTTAGCGCTTCCATCGGCGCGGTGTGGCATGTAATAACCGGCGAGCCCGCCTAGAGCAAAGAAAATCGGCGATTCTACCGCAACCGCATTGAAAATTCCCGGATTCAAAAACCAGTCAATCGCCATGCTCCCGGCAAGCGCGAATTGCGAAATCTTGCTCACGTAAGACGGGATGGCGTCTTTCTCCTTGTCAAACGTATTGGCACCAAACAAGAAGCAGAGCATCAGGCTTACGCCCATGTACTGCTCCGTCGCAAATTGCCAAAAGAACGATGTGTCCACGAGCAAGTCCACAAAGAACCCGCTGATAATTGCAATGACAACGGCGTACACATAAACGAAGAATGCGTGCCAGCGCTTTTCGAGTTGCATAAGTGCGAACATGAAAAATACAACGAAGAAAATATAGGACCAGAGGCTCGGCAAGAGCAGGCTGCAAGTGAGCCAACTCTCGGTGTTGCCACGGCTGGGCTGGTATGCCCAACGGTAACGGATGAACTTATCCGTATATTTGTAAATCCATTTTTTGAGCTCCGCCTCGTACTGCTTGTCGGTGGGGTAGCTGCCGTGCTCCGCGGCATACTGTTCCTTTCCGCCCTGGTTTTCCCACCATTCGAGGAATTCTCCCTTCATTTCCTCGATGCGGTCTTCAATGACTGGTGTCGGATTTTCGACCTGGTAGCGCTCCCTGTAAAGTTCGAATTCCTGTTTTTTGATGGTGTCGTTAGGCGTGAGGCCCACGTTTCGGAATTCCTGGGCGCGTTCCTCTTCCCACCACTTGTCGAAGGATTCGTGAATGTCCTTCTCTTGACGGATTTTTTGTATCGTCGGATTGAAGGTCGTCTGGAAGTTGAAAACCCCGAGGAGCGCAAGCGCTAAAAGCGTCACGTAATGGTGGAATTTGAAAAACCGGAACGGTTTTAGAATTATGCTCAATATTTTCTTCATACTAATGAATATAAACAAATCATTAGTAATATGTAATTGGGCTAGGGGGTTAAATGTAGGCTAAAGACGTGCTAAAAGGAGCGCTTTCCGTATTCGTTCAGCTGGTTCCACAGAAAATCGGTATTTACGTCCCGGAATCCCTGGGCGTTTACCTCTTCGCGGAGCTTGTGGGCGAGGGCAAAAAGGTTCGGGCTCTTTTGCATGCGCTCGTTCACATCGAATGTGGTGAGGGCGTCAATCCATTCGTGAATTTCCGGGAACCGGTCGTCGTTGAACACGTTTTCGCGGCCGCTCTCGATGTATTCCATGTAACGCTTGGTAATCAGGCGACCCTCTTCGGTGTAGATTTCCTTCGCCTTGGGGTAGAGCTTTACGCCGGTCAGGTATTCGTGCATCACGGCGCCGAAACTAAAGTAGTCCACTGCGTATGTGATGTTTTCGCTAGACTGGGCGAGTTCCGGTGCGCTGTAGCTAGGCGAAAAGACTCCGCCGCCTTCGGTAACGGATTCGCGCATCTTGGCCTGTGCGTAACCAAAGTCGCAAATCAAAATCTTGTGGTTGTTCTTATGCGCCGGATTCTGGCAAAGGAGCAAGTTCTTGGGCTTGATGTCCTTATGCACAATTTGGTAGTAATGGAGCTGGCTGATAGTGTTTGCAAGGTAGGCTATTTGTGCCACGCGCTGCAAAAGTTCTTCGTCAGTGAGCTTGGGCTTGATGACTCTGTCGAGTGCACAACCCTTGATGAACTCCAGCTTGAGGTAGGGGTGGCGGCCAGCGATGCCTCCGCCAAAAGACTGTACCACGCCTTCGATGTTTGTGGCACGGACGAGGTTGTTGATGCGGATTTCGTCTTGGAATGCGCTCAGGAGCATGTTCAAACGGTGCAGGCGGTTCTTGCCTGGGGGTGCCCAGTACTTGCATATCTTCACGACGATTTCTTTTTCGTCGTAGTGCTTTTCGTCGCGCGGGTGTTTAATCCAGAGCTTTGCGCGGTATAGCTGGTTTGTGCCTACGAGCGAAAGCGGCTCGATAAGCTCGATGCGTTCTGCATTGCCGTTGTGCTTAAAGTCAGGATTGTGGTCGAACCACCGCTGGTATTCTTCCATGGTGTAGTTCGGACGGAGCGCCAAATTGCGCGCAACCCTGTCCATCATTTCTGCCAGATTGTTCCAGAACATGGCAAAAATTTAACAAAATGCAAAGGAATGTGCAAAAAAGATGCCCGCTCAGCGGCGGGCATGACAGTGTCGCAATGTCACCCCGGCCTTTGTATCGGGGTTGGTATTCTATTTCTTTTTCTCTTGGTCTTCGGCGTGGGATCGTGCGAACGTGACCGATTCTTCGCTCTGTTCTTCGAGCCTGGAGGTGATGAAGTCGTAAGCCTCGTCGACCGTGTCGCAGAACTTGAAGAGCTTGAGGTCTTCCGGGTTGATCATACCTGTTTCGGCAAAGAATTCCCAGTTCAGGGCCTTCTTCCAGAAGTTCGAATCGAAAATCACGACCGGCATCTGCTGCGCGTACTTATCGGTCTGGATAAGCGTGAGCATTTCGAAGGCTTCGTCGAGCGTGCCGAATCCGCCTGGGAAAATCACGAGCGCACGAGCCATGCGCAAGAACCAGTACTTACGGACAAAGAAATAACGGAACTGCAAGTTCAGTTCGTCATCGATGTACGGGTTGCAGTGTTGTTCGAAAGGCAGCTTGATGTTCAAGCCGACAGAAGGCGTACCCACGTCAGATGCACCGCGGTTGCCGGCTTCCATAATGCCCGGACCACCGCCCGTCATGATGGCGTAGCCGTGGTGGCGTTTGTTGATCCACTTGCCGAGCTTGGCAGCGAGTTCACGAGCGGCATTGTAAGAATCAGCGACTTTGGAGAGTCGGTCAAGCCTTGCTAGTTCCTTTTTATCCTTGCATCCCTTGCGGCGTTTTTTGATTTCGTCGGGCGGGAGTGTACGTGCTGAACCAAAGAACACGATAGAATTCTTGATCTCTTCTTGTGCAAAAACTTGTGCAGGCTGGAAAAATTCAGAAAGGAATCGAATGGGGCGTGCGGCATCGCTTTCCATGAATTCGGCGTTGTGGTATGCCATCTGCCCTGGAATCGTGCGTACTTTTTTCGGTGCCATAATAAACCTCTTTTTCGTTATATATGGAATAATATACGTTAAAAAGGCTTTGTGGGCGAAAAAATAACGTTTTTATCTTCTTACTTGGACTAACATTTATATATTAGTGGTATGCTAGTAAAAATGTGGACAGATAATTTTGTCATTACGGGCGAAATCGACACGTTGCGTGACGAACGCCTCACGGACTATATCCGTGAAAACAAGGACTTTATTGCGGTGACGCAGGTGCGCGTTTGCGACAGGAATGAGAAGGACCTGTTCCGTACGCACTTCCTCAACGTCAGTACCAATCACATTGAAATAATCCTGCCTGCTGAGTAGGACTTGTCATGCCCGCCTCCGAGCGGGCACCTCCTTTTCATAGACAAGAGGGGGATTCCCGATCAAGTCGGGAATGACAGTGTTGATTACCACTCAATTGCAATCTTCGCGACGAGGAAGCGGCGGGAGACTTCATCGAGCTTGGCCGGGTCAATCTCAATGCCAAGCAGCCCTGCAAAAATGACAAACGGACTAGGGGTTGTCCCCTGGTTGTTGCACTTGACGCGCACGACCATCGTGCCGTTCTGAATATCAATACCCAAAATCTGCTCGTTCAAGTCCATCTGCTGACCGCGGTGGTTCGTGACAATAGGCAATTGCTTTTGTTCGAACTTTTGCATAAGGTCGGCGGGGATGCTTTCGGGCGTGTGGCGGTAGACCATCGCTTTCGGGAAATGCTTCGAGAGCTTTTCCTTCAAAGGCTCGATGTCCACGATTTCCATACCGCGCGGAAACGGAGCGCTGAGCTTTGCGATAATGGCGGGTTTGCCTTCGGCGGAGAGGTCGAGCTTTTGCAATAAATCAACGCTGATGACTTCGCAGTAAGTTTCAAGTCCAAGCGGCAAGGCCCCCATGTTCACAATGCGGGGCTTCGGGCTGAATCCCTCGCTGAACTTGATCGGGATGCCTGCGCAAATGAACGTGCGTTCGAAGAAACTGAGCATGTTGTGGTGCGGCAGGAATCGGCTGATGCCGGACTTCTTGAACGTAATCTTGTAGCTGTAGCTCACCTTCTGGCTCGGACGGCGTTCTGCCACGAGCTTCTTGATTTCTTCAGGGGTACGGCTCGGCGCCTTGTGGCGCACAGGGTCGTCGGCGAGGACAATTTCTTTGCCGAATCCCGGGATGCCGCAAGCTTGGCAATCACCCCATTTGCAGTTTGGCACAGGTGCGGAATTTGGATCGAAAGCCTTTTCCCATTCGCGGCGCAAGTATTGCTTTGTCGTGCCCGCGTGAATAAAGTCCCACGGGAAGACTTCGTCCTTATCGCGTTCGCGGTAGACCCAGTTTGTGTCGTAGCCGCATTCTTCCCAAACTTGGAGCCACTTGTCAAAGTCAAAACGGTAGCTGTCGCTTTCGAAGATAATGCCCTTCTTGTAGGCGGCGTAAATGACTGGACCGAGGCTGCGGTCGCCACGGCTGTAGACTGCTTCCAAGAAACTTGTTTCCCAGGCCGCCCAGTTGATTTTCACGTTCGGGTGCTTGAAAAATTTTTCGCGCACGTAGCGGATGTGTCCGAGAGCTGTTTCTTTGTCCATAAACGGAGCCCATTGCAGGCCCGTAAACGACTTCGGGATGAGAATGCCGATGCTCACTGCAATTTGAATGCCGCGGTTGTACTTGCGTCCGATTTTCACGAGATTGAAGATGAGTTCGCAGAACGCCTGCATGTCATCGAGGTTCTCGGTCGGGAAGCCAATCATCGTGTAAAGCTTAATCTTGTTGAACCCGCTAGAAAATGCGTGTTCAGCGGCGTCGTACATGTCCTGGTCGCTGATGGTCTTGTTGATCATCTTGCGGATGCGCTCGGAACCTGTTTCCGGTGCGAACGTGGCACTGCGACCGCCTTTGAGCGCTGCTACTTTTTCAGCGAGACTTTGTCCAAAACTGTTGACGCGGATACTCGGGAGGCTTACGTCTACGTTATCGTAAAACGGGTCGTCAATAATGGAGTCCGTGAGCGCTTCGACCGGTTTGTAGTCAGCGGTAGAAAGCGACAAAAGACCAAGTTCGCGTTCGCCAGTTGCTTGAATGCCCGCTTTTGCAATGTCCAAAACATCGTCCGGATTGAGCTCGCGGCACGGTCTGTACCAAATGCCTGCCTGGCAGAACCTACAACCCTGCGCGCAACCACGCATCACTTCCACGCTAAAGCGGTTGTGAACAAGTTGCATGTTTGCAATCAAGTTCTTGATGGGGTAGTCTTTCGGGTCGAGTTTTGGGATAAACTGACGGCGTACACCGTTTGTCTTTTCGTAAGAGCCTTTTGCAGGTTCCGCTGGCACAATCACGCCGTATTCGTTCTTGACAACTTTCATCAAGCTCGGAACGTAAACGCCATCGAGTTTAGACAAATTTTCTAGAATCTGGGCGCGCTTGAGACCTGCCTTGCGGCCTTCTCCCACACAACGTACAAAATCAACAACAAGTTTTTCGCCATCGCCAATCATGAACGCGTCAAAGAAATCCGCGACTGGCTCGGGGTTCCCCATCGAGGGTCCACCCGAAACGACAATCGGGTCGCTTTCGGCACGGTCTTTTTGCCATGCCGGAATCCCTGCAAGTTCAAGCACGTACGGCACGTTTGTAAAGTTGAGTTCAGTCTGGAGCGTAAGCCCCACGACTTCGTAATCCTTGACCGCCGTATAGCTTGCGTGCGTATAAAGCGGAATATCGTACTTCTTCATCTCGGCGGCCATGTCGTCCCACGGCGCAAAAGCCACTTCGCAAAGCAAATCCGGTTCGCGGTTCAGCACATGGTACAAAATTCTGAGCCCGTTGTTGCTCATGCCGATTTCGTAAGTGTCCGGGAACACAAACGCCATGCGTGCAAGCATTTTGCTGTGGTCTTTGATGACGCTGTTCGCTTCGCCGCCCATGTAACGAGCGGGGGATTCTACTGCGGGGAGTGCAAGTGCGATTTTCTCAAGGATTGTCATGTTGGTAAATATAGAATAGAATGGGGAAGGGTTGTCTTTTTACGAGTGATAATCTATATTCAGGATATGGCTGACAAATACAAAATCCCATATGTGAATATGTGCATCCGGCTTTTTGCGAAGCGTTTTCGATTGTCGCTTCAGACTGCAGCAAGTTATTTATGTGATTTCAAAGGCGTTCGTTTTCTCGATGAATGCTATTCTTCGGAACACCTTCTTCCTGTAGAAGATGCATTGAATGACTTGGTTGTTGTTTGCAAAAATAATGGGGGCACAATTGGATGATTTCAATCAAATCAATTGAGATTATTACGATTTGAAAAAGTGTGTGTTGAATGGGCTGAATTTATTTATAAAAATAGAAGTAGTTCTGCTAAGTTTACTCATAACTATGATATTGTTGTAGGTCCGATTGCTGATGATGGAGTCGCTTATTTGCTGAATATGTATGAAGACGGCCTACGTACGTTAGAAGAGTTGGCTAAGGAACTTGAGTATAAAGACTTGAATAGTCAATATTGCTTTTTAACAGAAAAGGCTGTTTCTCTTTTGCGGAGGGTTAAGTAATGACTGCGGCTCAAAGCGAATCATTGGTTTCGAGGATTGTTGAAAAAAATGTTCAATCTTTGATGAATGAGTTTTCTTTGGATATGGAAACTGCTTTCAATTTTGTTTATAAGTCAAAGATTTTTGATTCTTTAAATGATCCTAGTACGGGATTGCGGGCTCGAAGTGCTGATTACATCTATGAATTCGTTCGCGAAGAGTTTTTGCAAAAGGGCTAAGTTTTATATCGCACATTAATAGTTCCATCCTTTTTGTATCAATGAGTATCGTAGAGGAACTTCGCTTTTAAGGGGCTGTTTTAAAAATTCTTTACAGCCATGCCCTGTAATATTTTAATATTATTTATGGTATGAATATCGTTAAATATATCTTTTGGTTGGTCGCCTTTTTGATGGGCGTTATTGCTGCATATGTCGTCCCCGAAGAGACTATGTCCGTCGGGGCCAAGTTCATATTTGTCGGAGCTTGGGGCGCAGTGCTCGGCTTCGTTTTTTATACCGTCTGCAGCAGGCAGATTGAAGCCATCGAAAACGATTTTAACGAGGTGCTGAACAAGCCGCAGCCCAAGGACACACAGTTCGTGTCGGTCCGCCTCCAAGAAGAAAAGAAGAACCCGCTCCCGCCGGGTGCAATCCCCGCCGCCGAAGCCCTCAAACAGCAGCCCGTGCCCGCCTCCATCAAGAAGCTCGATGCCGCCGCCCTCAAGGTCGGGTTCCCGCTCGAAGCCTGGAACGGCTTTAAGCTCGGAATTCTGCGCAACCGTCCGTTCACCGAAGTCATCGACGCCATGCAAAAGCTCTTGCCGGAACTTTTCCCCGAAGCTTCTGGCGTACTTTATATGTACGGTGGCGTGCAGACCGAACTCTCTCAGATTTTCCGCTTTGGTCCGAACGTCATCAGTGACGAAACCGTGCTCCCAGCCGAATGCGCAAGCTTCAATACCGGCGACATCGTCGTGACTGACTATAGCTCTCCTGAAGTCTCTAGCGGTTGTACGCACTTGCACCACCGCCCGAAGGGCATTGCCATTTGCGCCCCGATCGAAGGCCTCGAAGAACACTTCGGCATTCTGACACTCCAGGTCGATAAGCTCCCGGAAACCGAAACCAAGGAATACTGGCAGGCCAAGGTGAGCATTGTCGCTACCGCGTTTGGACTTTACGTGGCGAACCAGGACCTCAGCATGCGCTTTGAACAGCACAGCATCCGTGACGTGCTGACCGGTCTTTTTAACAAACGTTATATGGAAGAATCGCTCAGCCGCGAAATCACTGCTGCCGTGCGCCACAAGTCGCCCATTGGCATCGTGATGCTTTACCCAGACGCCATCCCTGCAGTGCAGAACGCTCAAGGCCGCCACGCTGTGGAACAGCTCTTCTGGGAACTTGGACAGCGCTTGCCGAGCTACATCCGTGGCGAAGATATCCCGTGCCGCTATTCCGATGACGTGTTCTGCGTGATTATGCCGGGCGCTGACCTCCAGATTACCAGGAACCGTGCCGAACGCATCCGCAACGAAATCTCGCAGCTCCAGATTGCCTACGGCGAAGGAATCCTCGCAACCACGCTCAGCATGGGCGTTGCCGTGATGCCGACCCACGCAAACGATGCCGGTTCGCTCATCTACACCGCAGAAGCCTCCCTCCAGATGGCTATGCAGGCCGGTGGCAACCGCGTCGTCGTCGCAAACTCCATCGTGAAGTAATAACGTTTATTACTTCATGGCGTAATCGTCATTCTGACACCGACTATTACGTCATCCTGAGCGCAGCGAAGGATCTAGTAAAGTCTTGAAAGCCTCCTTCGGGAGGCCTTTTTTATATGTATAGCCGTGCTAAAATGGAAGTGGACTTCCTGTTTTGCATGAAAAAGTCTTTAAAAGTAAAGATTCTTAAACAAATGGGCCTAAAAACCATGTGACAACCATCACATTTCTTGGACTTATATTCCAAATTGGAATATAAAAAACAGATGAAAATCTCTTTTTCGTAAAAAATTATCTATATATAGTTCATCGGAAAGTTTGGTTAATATTTGCGAATTTTTGCGAAAAACGGCACTTTTTGAATCAAACAAACTAAGCCATGACAAAAACGTGACAAAAGTTTGACAAAAGTATTGCTTTTCGGAAAAAAAGTGGATATATTACTGAATGTAAACGAGCAATAACGCTCAAAAAGAATGTGTAACTAAAAACAAGGAGATACACTATGAAGAAGCAAGGTTTTACCCTTATTGAATTGATGGTCGTGATCGTTATCATGGGCATCCTCGCCGCCGTCGCAGTTCCGAAACTGTTCGGTATGATTGCTAAGTCCAAGGCCTCTGAAGTCGGTCCGGCAGCCGGAACCTACGTGAAGTTGCAGGATGCTTATGCCGCAGAATCCAACCAGCTTGGTACATGGGCTCTTATCGGCTATACAGCTCCGGGTACAAAGAACTCGGATGGAACATTCGAATCCACCGTGTATAAGTATTCTGGAGCAATGACTGGTGCAGTCGCTCTTAAAGAAACGGGTGCAACCGCACAGGCAAAAGCATGGTTAGCCGTTGCTCAAGTCGCCTTGAACGATTGTAAAAAAGACTCGGAATGGAGAATTGCTGTTACCGGTGCAACAACTGGCGTGACTTATGAAAACACTTATTCTGATCAGCCCAACTGCGAAGCTTTGACTCCGAACTTCAAGAACATCGGTACCAAGGCTTCTACCTCCACCACAACCGGTGGCAATGGCTAATTCGTAATTCCATTACAATTAAAGCTTAAAAAGAGAACTCCAACCGGGGTTCTCTTTTTTTGTAGACAACGAAGAGAATAACTTGAATTCAGATATTTAATGGCGTTAGTCGAATTAGTGTTACGACATACTTTCTTATGAAAAAGACTCAGACATCAACCTTACAAGTAAATCATCTGATTAAAGCAGTATGCTCTCAAACCGTAGATTTCATGGCTATGACATAAAGCAGTTCCTTTAAATCATCACCCCAAATTATTTTGACATTTTTACTTGCCGCATATCGCTCAAAGTTGGAATTCAGCTGCTTTTTGCAGCCTGTAAGAACGACCCACTTTTCAAGCAACATATTCTGACCATTATTCCATTCATCAAAGGAATCAGCCTTTGAAACCTGATCAATCGGTCCATAACCAACAACATTGTTATAATCTTTAACCTGTATCGCTATGATATAATAGGATTCATCGTAAGTGAGCGGCGACGGAATTTTAATAATGATGTCCGCTCCATGTTCCTTTTCTATTTTGCCTCCCACTCGTTCAACCTTATAATGGGGGTACAATCTCCGTAAGCCATGGACTAAAACAAATTCCCATTCCGATTCTGAAAACTGAGAATACATTTTATCATAAAGGATTCTTTTGAAAGTCTCTGCAAAAGCGTCAAAAACAGACTCTTCTACTTCCTCATACCGATTGATATAGTCCTTGACCTCTAGCAAGGACGCCCTTGGTGCAGCAATCAACTGTTCAATGATTTCCGCAAAATCATCAAGGCCCCAAAATCGCATGGGTGTACGAAGTGATGCCTTAAGCTTGCCGACAAGTGAATTGTGGCGGCGAAACTCCGTAACATATTCAGCAGGAAATATGTGACCAAAATCTTTCAAGGTCGGATCTATTTCAAACCGATAGCCAGTTGCAAAATCTTGCGTAGCACGGACAACCGCAACAGTATCTGGAGAACAAAGGCTGGGGACAAGAAGAATGTCCCCCTGTTTAACCTTAAACATACTCCTATTACGAGATGCTCCTTCATTTACAGTCATATTTCTTAAATCTTGCCCTGGGTCATACCCCCAACCTTGACGAAGATGTTTATGTTCCAACAATTCTTTTTTGAAGAATTCTCTTTGTGAAGTATTTATTCTATAACCATAATAATGTGTCATAAAACCTCTTTTTTTAAGTTGAATGCTCTTTTTCTGAACAATTGAGCGCGAAGAAAATTCCGCCTGAACATATTGTTCTCCCCCCCCCCAAAAAAAAATTGGGGGGAAACTAGAAACGGAACGCTTTAAACAAGAGTCGATGGCTATATTATCGGCTCTTGCTCATTTGGGAAAGTACTGATGGGTTATTTACGGTCGAAACGCGCTATTTTATCCAAAATAGCTTTTTGAACTTGTTCATGGAACTCTATGTAAAGAGCGCATCCTCGTACGCAGTCCATTTTATCATCTAAACGTCCGAACCACAACCATTCTGAAGCATTTTTGGCGGCGAAAAGCCATTTTACTTCGCGAGCTGTACCAAGATCGTTTTCAACAAGCTTATCAGATTTCACAATGCCAATAGCCTTGATGTAAAGACCAGCTCTGGGAGAAAAGCTCTTGATAAAGACTATACTACCAACAGAAATTGTCGATAGCATTTGATGATAACTAGGTGATTGCTGCTTATTCCAGCCAATATAAGCTAGCCCTTGATGAATAAAGGATTCCGTGTTGTTTACGGTTCCATTATCATAAAAAGCGCCAAATCCATAAAACATAAGAACCTCCTATTGCTTTGTTCATTGTCGGCTATTAAGCACGTCTACTTGCATAGTTTTGCTCAAATAATAGGGAGCGATTAGAAAATGCAAAGTATAGTTTCAACAACCTTTACTAGCAATAATAGCAAAAACAAATCCACTTTGCAAGGTTGTTTTTATTCTTTTACGTAGCATTTCTGAAATTATTTTCTAGGAGGGGGGGGAACAGTCCAATTTTGAGCCCTTTTATTGAATTTTGTCGGGATAGCGACTAGGAAAATGAGCGTTCTGTCGAATAAAGCGACTAAAAAAAAGACCTTCCCGTGGGGGAAGGCCTAAAAGCTTTTAGCGGTTTGCTAATTACTTACCGATCTTATCGAAAGACGGGGTAAGTTGAGAACAATTAGCAGCAACTGCAGCGGTATAAGTCACGCTATTGCCGTTTGTTGCTGCTGCGGTTGTAACCGTCCACACGTTGTCATTTGCGACAGCGCAATCGTTTAAAGCGACTCTATTCTTAGCTTGCCATGTAATCGCATTGAATTCGGCAATATCTACTGCAGCTGCAGTGAGTGCCAAAGTTTCACCTGCGGTATAGTCAAAGTTAGTGGTTTGACCGGCTGTAGATGCGCTCGTGGAACCCGGAGCAACATAGCCGATAAGCTTCCAAGAACCGACCTTATTAGCTTCAGACACATATGCATCCTGCAACTTCACGTAGTATCTAATGATTTTTCCCTGTTTTTTCGCGAAAAAAGGGCCTTTTTAACAGACGATTATTGACTTAAACGAATCTTTTTTTTATATTAAAAGTAAGAAAGTCTTACGGAGGCTCTATGGAAACCTTGGAAATCACAAGTCTCTCAACAAAGGGACAAGTTGTCATTCCTAGAAACATTCGAAATCAATTGAATCTAGATATCGGGGATAAGTTGATTGTCGTTTGCGATGGCTCGAACATCTTGCTCAAGCCGGTTCTCAAGCCTAGTATGTCCGAATTCAAGTCTCTTATTGAAGAAACTGACAAAATAGCAAAGGATCTTGCAACGACGCCTGAAATGTTGAGCACATTCATCAAGGATAATCGATGAATGTTGTTATCGACACGAATGTTCTCATTTCAGGTATTTTTTGGAATGGATCACCGCGAAAGTTTTTATCGCTCGTTTTTCGACAGGATATAAAGCCGTATGCAACAATAGACATGATGGCGGAATATTGCCGTATCATAGACAAAATTGCAAAAAAGCGCCCTGACATCGCCGCAAAATGGAAAAGCCAAATTGCAAAGGTGATGACCATTATCGAAAAAAGTGAAACGGTCGACATATGCAGGGATCCCAAGGACAATATGTTTTTGGAATGTGCTATTGCGGCAAGCGCTTACTATTTGGTAAGTGGTGATTCAGATTTACTAGTATTAAGGGAATTCAAGAAGATTCCAATCGTTACAGTAAATCAATTTTTTGATGCGCACCCAGAATACGAAGTGACTGAAGCTTAATGAATGATTAACTATACAAAAAAAGAGAACCCCGGTTGGAGCTCTCTTTTTAAGTTCGTTCGTTATGGAATTACGTGCCGGAATTATTGCCAATTGCAGTAAAGCTAGGAGTCAGAGTGCCGCAAGCACCAGTAGCTCCGTCAGGGGTTGCTGCAACATGTGTAAGGGTTCCCGATGTAGCTGTGTTTTCTGCACCTGTTTTAGTGGTTGTGACAGTCCAGCTTTGACCTGATGCGCAATCATTCATCTTACCATTGGATGTTGCAGTCCAAACTTCGCTAGTACTTGCTGTGAGCACTTCTGTATAAGTGAATGTATTTGTCACCCAACCGGCATCACCCTTCTTTCCAGGAGGAACATAACCAATTGCGGCGAAGTTGCCGATTTCTTCCTTTTCCGCAGCATACGCATCCGCCAACTTCACGTAGGTTCCGGCTATTATTGACCATTTTTTCCCATTTTATATATTTCTCAATATGGAAAAACAAATAGCGTGGACGGTCGCTGCTATTAGTGAATTTGCTAAGGCGAAAGAGCTTTCACCCAAACAAGCTTTTAATTATCTGAGACTTTTTAAAGGAATGGATTTTCTAGAAAAGCATTATGAGGCAGAACATTTGCTCTCTTTTGACGATACCGTTGATGATTTGACCGCAATCTGTCAAAGAAACGGTGGACTCATTCAATGATTTTTGATCGCGGATTTCATGCATGACCCCACAACAGGAATTTCTCGTTGAGGGAATTGTCAGCGACATGGCCAAATGGTTGATGGAAGATCGCAATCTATCGCTATAGGCTGCGCTAAGTCTCATCTACAATTCAAAAACTTTTGAACTATTGCAAAATCCAGCAACAGGCCTTTGCACGGAAAGTTCTGCTTACAATTACGATTTGTTAGATTCTGAGTTAAAAAACGGAAAAATAATTCAGATGGATTTTTAACAATCCCGTCCGAAAATAATGTTGCGGCATCTCACGTTATTAGGTAAAATGTTTTTGTGTCCGCCCTTTTTTGCCGTCAATTAATTATTTTTATTGAGTCAGATTTCAAGGACATTTTATGCATAGCAAATCGTTGCTGGGGAGCGCGATGAAAAAGCAAGGATTCACTCTTGTCGAGTTGATGGTTGTGATTGTAATCATAAGCATCCTCAGTACTGTTGCCGTTCCAAAGCTGTTCGGCATGATTGCCAAGTCGAAGGCTTCCGAGCTTAGCCCTGCGGCCAAGACCTACATTAAACTGCAAAACTCCTACATAGGCGAGAGGCATATGCTAGGCTCCTGGGCTGTCATTGGGTACATCAGCCCTGGCACAAGGGTATCGGCGGACTCCTCTGTAACCACTAACTTTTGTTATGGAAGTGGTGATATAAGGGGGAATGGTGCCGACGCTTCTGTCGCTATTGAGGCGAATTCCGTTACTGTTGGCTGGGTTGCGACAAGCCGGGTTGCACTGAACGATGTTCCCAAGAACTCATCCTGGACGGTTTCTATCGCGGTTGACAACGCAGGCGTGTTCCGGTACACGGCGACAGTTCCGACGGATGGTGAAGTTCTAACTCCGACATTTACCCAGATAGTGCATTGATTAAAGGCTTTCTATCGCAAAGGGAATATTCCCGTTCGGGAATATTTTAGAAATTTCTGTATAGTGGAACGTTGATTTTCCCGTTCGGGAATATTATGTTTAGAGTATGGAAATTCAATCGCTCAAAGATATATCATCGCAGATTAGGGCTCGCCGGAAAAGTCTTGGGTTTACTCAGGCTGAGTGCGCTGCATTTTGTGGGGTCGGAGTCCGTTTTCTTTCTGAATTGGAAAACGGCAAAGAGTCCATACACTTGGGAAAAACGCTTCAAGTGTTGAAAATGCTAGGCTTGAAATTGCAATTGTTTGAGAATGGAGCTGAGTGATGAAATTAGCGGTTTTGTTCTTTTTCAAAAAAAGGAGAACCCCAATTGGAGTTCTCTTTTTCTTTTTAGTACCTCAACCCAAATCCGTATGGGTAGAGTCCCTTTTTCCCATCGCCAACGTTGATCGGGATTTGCTTGGCGTCTTTGGGCCAAGTGTGGGGGAGTTTGCCCGTGGGCTTGACTTTGCCAAAGAGCACGTCTGCAACACCTGCGCCTTCGCTGCCGGGGAGCCATGCGACGACGAATGCGTCGGCGGCGTTGATGAGCGAGGTGATGGGGAGCGGGCGACCGGTGATGAGTACGACGGCGACTTTGTGGCCTGCTTTTTGCCATTCTTTAATTTGTGCGATGTCGCTGTCGGTGCTGTTGAACGACATGTCGGTTCTGGCTTTCTTGGTGATGATTTTGTTGTTGAAATCGTCACCGCGGTAGTCGCCGAACCACTCGGCGTACGGAACTTCGCCGATAACATAAATGATGGTCTTTGCTTCTTCGGCGGTGGCGACGCGTGCGCCATTGGCAACTTCGTCGAAGCCTGCTTGGATTGATGTTGCGCCGGGGACGTTTTCCATGGTGCCTTGCCAGCCTTGTGTCCAAGCTCCGCACTGTAAGCCGGAATTGTTGGCATGTGTTCCGGTCACAAAAATCTTGTCTGTAGTCTTGAGCGGGAGAACCTTCTTATTCTTGAGAATGACGAGACTCTTCTGCACGGCTTCGCGGGCGAGTTGGCGGTGAGCGGTACTGCCGATGTTCTTTGTGACGCCAACGTAAGCGGCTGGGCCGCTTGGATTGTCAATCCTGCCCGCGCGGATTTTTGCACGTAAGATTCTGCGGCAAGCGTCCTTGACGCGTTCTTCGCTAATCGCACCCGATGCAACGAGCTCCTTCATGCTGCGGACAAATGCTTCTGCTGATTGCGGAACCATTGCCATGTCGAGGCCTGCGTTGATGGCGTTCTTGATGGCGTCCTTCGAAGAAATCCCGGTGACGAGTCCGGGCGAGTAGTCGCCTGCGGCGCCTGGCGTTGTCGAGCTTTCGATGCCTTCCCAGTCGGCGATGACGTAGCCGTCAAATGCAAGTTCGGTTTTGAGAATGCCCGTAATTTTTGCGGAGTCTACGTGCTGGTGGATGCCGTTTACCTGGTTGAAACTTGCCATGACGCTGAGTGCGCCTTGTTCAACGCCCGCTTCGTAAGGCGGTAAATACTTTTGACGAAGGATTTTGTCTGTCATGATGGCGTTCCCGCGGTCGTAACCGTTATCTGTGGCACCGTCGCCAATGAAGTGCTTGAGCGTGGTGATGACGCGCCATTCGGCATCATTGTTGTCGCCTTGCTGGCCTCGTACAAATGCCGCACCGAGGTCTACGGCGAGTTCTGTAGTTTCGCCAAAACCTTCGTACACGCGGCCCCAGCGTTCGTCTTGCGGAACAGTGATGGCGGGGGCGAAGTTCAAGTCGATGTGCGCGGCCCACATTTCTTCGGCGACGGCCTGTCCGATTTTACGAACGAGTGCGGAATCTCGCGTGGCGCCGAGCCCGATGTTATGCGGGAAGATTGTTGCGTTATTCACGTCAGCGACGCCGTGGACGTTGTCCTTGCCGTAGGTGACCGGAATTTTTTGTTTCCAGGCGTTCGCGTAAAAGTCTGCCGTGTAAGCGCCGCCGCCTTCAAGAGCAGAACCGCAGATGCTGTTGCCGCATTTTACGGCCGGTGCTTTGGCTTGTGTCATTTGGGCAATCATGTCGTCGAGCGTCATTTTAGCCATGATGCTATCGATGCGGTTTTCAATCGGGTCGCGCTTGAGGGTGATGTTGCCGTAATTCTTGTTGGGGACGACGCTGAGCGTTTCGGGGAGGAATCCCGTCTTGCGCACGATGAGGCTTTGGCCTCTTTTTTTCAATGCTTTTTTGCCGGCGGTGCTCAGCTTGGCTTTGTCGAAGTCGAAAGCGCCTTTTTCGTCCGAGAGAGTACGCGCGCTTGATAGCAGGTTCGGGAGAGCCCTAACGGTAACGGTGGCGTCCTTGATCGGTGCGCCAGATTCGTCGATGACGGTCCCCTTGATTCCTGCGTGTGTGAGCGCGAAAGATGCGACTGCGAAAAACCCAATAGCTGATAATTTCATATTCATCCCTTGAATATAAAACTATACTCAAATTTTCCATGGGGCGAAAAAAGAGTAAAGATTCTTGTGTACTTTAGGAAACGAATAAAATTGTCTGTGTTTTTCAGAATAAAAAAATAGCGCCATCTTGTGAGATAGCGCTATTAGTGGGGCCTCCCGGACTTGAACCGGGAACCAACGGGTTATGAGTCCGCTGCTCTAACCGATTGAGCTAAAGCCCCAGCTCACCCAAAATTAGTAAATATTTTGAAATTGTCTTTGCCCACTCATAGTGGAATCCGCTATAGGCATTTACAACGCATTTGTCCCAATCGGCGACTTCCGTGTTGTACACAGTGATGGCGTCTTTGATGCGGCGCAACATCTGGTGCGGAGCGTTCGCGTCATCGACGAGGAATGCGTTTGCTTCGCCTGCGGTTTCGAGCGTGTAGTCGGTGAGCATGCTTGCAATGCCGACGTTACGGCCCGTGAGCGGGAGCGTGCCTGCGGCCATGGCCTTGAGGATGATCGAGGCGGACGGCTCTTGCAGGTTAGCTGCAAACAGAAGGTCCGATGCGGCGAGCGTGTCGCGCAATTTTTCTCTGTTGTTCGCTTCTTCGGAATCGAACTGGAGGATGCGGATGAAGTTGCCGTACTGGTTAGCGACTTCCTGGTAGTAATTCCATTCGGGGTGCTCCGGCGGAATGCCCACGATGATGAGGGCGTTCTCCTTGGCGATGTCCGAAAGGATTGTCGCAAGCGTTTCGGAAGCGTTGCCCGAATCCATGTCCATGTGGCTGTAGATAATCAGCTTGTTCGTAAGGTCCATGCCGAACTGGCGCCCGAGGCTCGCCTTCGCGTTACGCTTTGCTTCCTTGATGGGGCGCTTCGCTTCGTCGTTGAAGTCCCAGAACTTGTAGTTCACGCCGAACTGGATGCCGAGGAGCTTTTCGCTATTGCGGTTCAAGAATCCGCTGAGTCCACCGGGGAGGTTCGTGTTGAGCATGGCGTCGCGGTAGCCCGACGACGGGAACAGCACCTTGTTGGCGTACAAAATGCCCGCCTTGAGGAGGCTGACCTTGCCCCAGAACTCGTAGCCGTCCATATTGAAGTCCTTGCGCGGGAGGCCGATTTTTTCGATTTCGCTCGGCTGCACATGGAAGTCGTAAGTGATGTTATGGACGTTGAAGAAGAACGGAATATTGTGGAACGCCTCTTGGTAGACCGTATGGCAGAGGGCTCCGACGAGGGCGCCGCCCCATTCGTGGCCGAGAATGGCTTGAAACTCGAAGTTGCTCTGGGTGCAGTACGTGAGCACGGCCGAGGCGAACATGGCGAATCTCAGGTGGTTGTCACTGTAGGGGAGCGAGTGCGGCGGTCCGTAAACGTAGGGCCTGCCGAAATATTCCTCGTTATATATATAGGTGTGGAGCGGGTCGTCATCGGAACGCCAGACTTCGAACGGCTTGTTCTGTAATGCTTCGACGCCTTTGAAAACACAATGATACTTGTCGGAATCTATAATGTGGTCCTTATAGAATGGCGAGCAGGTTACAACCTGGGACCCGGCATTGGCGAATGCCTGTGTCATGCAGTTGACTGCGGTTGCGAGGGGGCTCGGTACCTTCCAGTTCCCCGCTTCTGGAGTTACGACGAGTATATTCATTGGTTTTTATACACTCCAAATAAAAATTTACCTACAAAAATAGGTATGTATAAATTTATTTATTTAAATTTCAATCGAAAGGGTGTATCTTATTTTTTTTCGTAATAAAGCGTCCTTTTCAACGTTTTCTAAAATAACTTCATCTGAAGGATACAAAATGAAGAAGATTTTCATTGCTGCTTTGGCTACTGCCGTCGCCCTGACGGTGACTGGCTGTAAGGGTACGAACGAAAAGCGCGGCGACGAACACCTTAAGGAAGGCCGTTTCCGCAATGCCATCAACTCCTATATTGAAGCAAAGAAGAAGGGCAAGATGTCCGATGAATTCTTTGACAACTTCACCCTCGCTCTTGTGCGTGCGGGTGATATGGAATCCAAGAAGGACTTGAGCAGCGACCTTATCAACAACTACTTTGACAAGGCTACAACCAATATCCCGAATGTCAAGGAAGACGCTACTATTGAAGAATACGTGAAGACGCTCGGCGAAATCGGTAAGCGCCAGGCCGCACAGGAAGGTGTTGACTTCGCTACGATTATCAACGCTTTCGCAAAGATTGACTCTGCTGAAAAGGTTGCAAAGACCCGCCACGTTGGTGAAGCAGCCATCAAGAGCATCCGCGAAGAAACCGAAAAGCTTTATGTTGCTCGTAACCTTCCGGAAGCTAATTCCGAAGACGATCCGGTCGTGAAGGAATACATGCTCCTCCGCATGGAAGCTATGGCTCCGACGAATCAGGACGTCCAGACGGCCTTGAACAAGAGCCGTAAGACTACTCGTGGCTACTTCCTCATCTTCGGTGAAAACATTCCGGATTTGAGCGGTAAGCATCTCGTGGACAAGTGGGGCTACGTGATGGCTCTCCCGAGCATCAAGCCGTCCAAGAATGGTTTCTCTTGCGAACTCCAGTTCTGGGCAACGACGGGTAACAACACTGATCTCGATCCGTCCAAGATCAAGCTCGTCTCTACCGATGGCAAGGAAGTCTATGCCAAGGGTAATACGGGTTGGTGCGAAGCCGAAGTTCTCGTTGGCAAGAAGGGCGACGAAAAGATTGAAAAGAAGCAGAAGAAGTTCAAGGGCAAGGGCAAGTTGATGAACGAATTCCAGTGCTCTGTGAATGTCAGCTTCTCTTACCCGAAGGGCTTCGTTCCGGACTACATCCAGTACAAGGATGAATATAGCGAAGGCAGAAAGTACCTCGGTCACTAATTCATAACGGAATTTAAAGAATTGCTAAGGGCTCGCCGCGCGGATGCGCGGCGGGTCTTTTTTTGTGCGTGCGGTAAGATTGTTTGCGCTGCCTCCGTCACCTTGAGACCCGTTAGGGGCGAAAGGTCCAGTAAAGTCTCGCCATACAAAAAAAATCCCCGGCGTTTACCGGGGAGCTAAAACGTTTTCAAGAGGGCGATGCCCGCTCGGAGGCGGGCATGACAAATACTAGAAATCTGCGTGGGCGCTCATACCAAGGGAGAACTTGGTAGCTTCGCCGACGACCGGGTTCTTGTCCTTGCTGAAGTTGTAGCCGAACCAGAACGTCACATTCGTATTGAGTGTCGGGTAGAGGTAGAAGTTCATGCCGAGGAACTTGAATTCGTCCTTGCTGACTTCGGCATCCGGATCGTGGTATTCAAAGCTTACGCCAAGTGCGAACTTCTTTGTGATGTTGAAGCTCGGTTCGATAGCGAAGAGCATCTGGTCATCCGTGAAGATCTGGTCTGCTGCCTTGTAGTCTTCGCCCTTGTTCACGATAGCGTAGTAGTAGCTGAAGCCCAAGTTGAAGATGTCGTAGTTGAGGCTCGGTTCCACGAGGAAGGAGTGGACGGCGTCGCCCTTGTACGGGTGGAGACCGTAGACGGCGTAAACGCTGTAGTTGAGGATGTCGAGGCTCTTGGAGTAGTCAAGTTCTGTGCCGAAGAAGTAGGTGTAACCACGGCCAACTTCAGAACCGAAAACCCAGTCTACGCTCGGGGTGATGGTCAAGTGTTCGTCCGGACGGTTCAAAAGCTTGAGGGCATAAGTACCGAATACGGCGATGGATGCCTTGCTGTCGTCCGTTGCGCCGATGTAGAACTTGCCATCGCCAAACTTCTGGTTGCCGACTTCGACACCGAAACCGCGGATGCTCTGGTCGCGGGAAATTGCCGCATAACGGCTCGGGTCGCGCCAGAAGTAATAGTTGAAAGTACCTGCGTTGTAAGTCAAGTCACCGAAGATGAAGCTTACGTCCTGGAACGGCTTCCAGCGGAGTTCGACACCGTCAAAGTTGAATGCGGTGTAGCGGTCCTTATCGCTTGTGATTGCTGTTGAACGCGGAAGGCCGTGACGGATTTCGGAAGCCTGGTCGGAGTTCGTGATGTTGCTCTTGGTGTTCGTGAAAACGGTCACAGAAACATTTTCGTCGAGATTTGCCGTCACAGACAAGTCGATGTCCTGGTTTGCGGCGTTGGTGGGGTCAAAATCCTTGTCGAAATAGCTGGCAAAGTCAAAATCGACGTTTCCGTGGATTTCGACGTCGGCGGCCATGGCAAAACCGGTTGCGGCAAGGGCGATCGGCAAAATGAGTTTACGCATACAATCCTTCCAAAAAGATTTGTTTGAATTTTACGAGCAAAAGATAGAAATATCTCGGCTGTAAGACCAATGTTTTGTGACATGAACCCCAAAAATACGGATACGCAAAGTTTTACGGGCT
The DNA here is from genome assembly GCF_002210425.1 of Fibrobacter sp. UWB2. Taxonomy (NCBI): domain Bacteria; kingdom Pseudomonadati; phylum Fibrobacterota; class Fibrobacteria; order Fibrobacterales; family Fibrobacteraceae; genus Fibrobacter; species Fibrobacter sp. UWB2. The sequence continues at coordinate 185,967 of NZ_MWQK01000006.1, forward strand.
CTAGTTTTGTAAATTTAATAACGTCTTTAACAGAGGTGGATATGAAATTTTCCCCCCGTTTTTTTGTTTTTTTATCGCTTGCCTTGGTGCAGGGTGTTTTTGCGTTGACGGCGGACCAGGTTTTGGACAAGTCCAAGGCTTGGTTCAAGTCGGGCAAGGCGTGGAGCCTTAATTTCAGGGCGCAGGTTTTTCAGGTGGATTCTCCGGATGTCCAGACGCAGTCGGGTAGCCTCGTGGTTGCCGAAGGGGACAAGTTCAAGCTGGACCTGCTTGGAATCAAGTTCTATAGCGATGGCGAGAGCCTTTGGCAATGGAATGTGGAACAGAAGCAGGTGCTTATCAAGGCGGTGGAGGACTTGTCAAGTTCGCTTCATCCGTCCGAACTTTTGTTTAAGTACCTGAACTGCAAGGTGCTCGAAATGGGCGAGGGTGAGTTTGCAGGGCAAAAGCTCTGGGTCTTAAAACTCGATCCGTCGAAATATGCGGGCCAGTTTACCAAGATGGAAGTATGGCTATCCAAGAAGGATTATTCCCCGGTGCGCCTTTTTACGGAAGATCCGGCGGGGAATGCGACGTGGTACGGCATTATCGATATGAAAGTGGTGAAGAAAGTTTCTAACGATGATTTCAAGTACAAGCCTGTTGCGGGTGTTGACGAAATCGATATGAGGTAGCTTGTGAAATTGGGCTCGATGAAAAAGATTATAGCGGGGATGGCTCTGTGCGGAACCGCTTTTGCAGGCGAAACGCTGTTCGGCAACTGCGTGTATGCTATTGCCCCGGGCGGTTCAAATGGAACGCTTTGGGCGTTTTCCCATGACAATACGTATAGCGGCGTGACGCGCCTGAACTTTAATGTTTCGGATAAGGGCTTTGTGTCGGTGGAATCGACCGGGCAGGCTCAGGTCTCGGATACGCTCACTGCGGTTCAGACGGGCCTATTTGACGATGACCTTGCGGAACGTAGACGTGTCCCTGCAATTTATACGGATTCGAAGCTTGGATTTGTGCTTCCGATGTATGCGATGGACAATAACGACCGCTTTATGCAGCCTGCAGGGTATTTTAATATCCGCGACCTGAATAGCGTTATTGAAAATCCGGTGGAAGCCCCTGCTGCGGCTGATGACTTGGAAAAGCCGATGCAGTACGCCATGACTGGCTTTGCCTATGACTCTACCGCAAAGCGACTGTGGATTGCTCGCGGTGCCTTGGGCGTGATGGTCCATGATATATCCGGAAAAAAGAATACGGATACAACGTTTGTCCTGAATACGAAGACGAACAAGCTAGAAAAGCTTAAGGACAATGCTCAGCTGGATTTGGAAAACAATCCTGAAGTTTTCGATGTCCGCCTGCATCCGGAAACGGGCGAACTTTGGCTCGCGACGGCCAAGGGCATTTGGGTGAATACTTCGAGCGGTCTTAAAAACATCTCCAAGAATCTCAAGGATTCTCGCGTGACAGGACTTTGGATGGGCGGCTCTCCGCTCCAGATTATCGCTGAAACGGGCTATAAAAAGGACGACAACGTGGTGGGCGCCCTTTGGCGCATTTACGGCAACAAGACTAGCGATTTTGCCAAGGTGGATTTTTTGGACACTGCAGGCAAGGTGCAAAAGAAGGACATTTACGACGAATCTGATTACACGGTGGGCGATGTCGCCTTTATCGGTAAGACTGCGTATGTTCTGGTCCGTGCCGTGGGTAGCCGAAACAGCAGTGGTTACCTTAAGCTGGATTCCCTTGGCGCCCATGCGTGGGAACAGGATGATGACGGCAAGAACCATTGGCTGTATGGCTATGAAACAGGAGCCACCGACCGTAAGATGATTATCACGTCGATGTGTGCTTTCCCGCTCTCCAAAAATAGGATGGGCCTTGCCATTGCGACGGAAGGAAACGGCATCTCCGTGTCGGCGGACTCCGGTGCAACTTGGAATGTTTTTTTGAACCGTGCTAGGCTTAGCAATAACCTGGGTTCAATCCGCATGGTGCCTTCGGTGATCCTTGCGCCGGGCGAAGAATCGCTTGTTTCGTATAAAGTTGGCAAGGAATCGAAGGTGACGATTGAAGTCTTCAGCTATGACATGCGCAAGGTGCGTACGATTGTGAAAGATGCTGTACGTAATGCCGATGCCGTACGTAGCTCGAATCCGAAAGAAGATTTCTGGGATGGTCGTGATGACCATGGCAAGGATTGCACGATGGGTGTCTACTATATCAGGGTAAAGGATAATCACGGTCATATTGGCTGGGGCAAGGCGATGACGCTTGGAGGTAGCTTCAGATGATTATGTTTAAAAATCTTCTCGTTACGGCCTTGGCTGTTGGAACTTTGGCTTCGTCTGCGTTGGCCCTTGGATTTACAAAGAAGTCCGAGCTTGGAGGCTTTGACGGCTTTGTAGAACGTATGGGCGCGGGTGTCCGTGAACTTGGTCGTGGTAATACGGGTTCTGCGGATACGGCCTCGATGCCGGCCGCTTATTGGAATCCGGCTTTGCTTGGATTCCGTGAAAACATTGGAATCACGATGAACTTCGAAAAGCGCGACCTGAACCGTATTGGTGGCGCCTTAGGCGTTGAAGGCAAGGTCGGTAAGCGCATGGGCGTTGGCTTTGCGATGCTCTACCGTGGCGATACGGAATTTGATGTGATTGACGATGATGACGAAACGCTTGGTACGGCGGCCCCGTTCTTCTCGATGTTTTACCTGGGCTTTGCGTTCCGTGCTACCCGTCAGGATGCCTTTGGTCTCTCGCTTTCGATGAGCTATGACAATCTTGACGTGTCTCAGTATTTCGAAGGCTATGATATGGAAGATTCATTCCGTAGCCCCGTGACGATTAACTTGAGCTGGTTCCGCCAGTGGAACGACAAGTGGTCTTCTTCTGTTGTTATCCGCAACTTGAGCTTTAGCCGTAATTTGTCTGCAAAATGGACGAAGAACCCGAGCAAGAACAATGCGCTCACCTCTACTGAAGGCGTACGCCCGAAGGTCTTGCAGATTGGGCTTGGCTACCGTTCGCAGATTATGGGAAAGACGGTGCACGCCTGGATGGAAGCGCTTGACTATCAGGTGGCCGATACGCTTTTAGCGTTTGACCCGCAACTCCATGTTTGGACGGGCCGCGTGGGCTTTGAATGCGAAGTCATCCCGAACGGCACGCTCCGCGTGGGTATGGACGATTTGGACTGGATGTTCGGTGCGGGCTACAAGTTTGAAATTCGCGTAGGCCGCAAGAAGTTCCCGATTGAAGTGGATTATGCATTCCTCTATGAATCGCGTGCGGGCATCTGGACGCCGTTTACCATCGGACTTAGAGGATACATTCCTTGATTTCCAAAGTGTTCATTTCGAAGGTGCGCAGTCTAGAATCGATGGACTGCAACTTCGATGCTCACATCAATGTGATTTGCGGGCCGAATGGCTGCGGCAAGACGACGATTCTGGAATCGATTCACTTGCTTGCGCAGGGATTCTCGTTTCGGTCGCGTGACTTGCGCGAACTGATTACATGGAAGCAGAACGAGCTGATTCTGCGTGGAGAATTTGAAGACGAAGGGCGCGAGCGGATGCGAGCGCTTCGCGTGTTTTCTCGCGGGAGCGAGGTTCGTGAAAACGGTGAAACGCTAAAGTCTCCGACTGCATTTTTCGGGACGTGTCCGGCGGTGATTATGCAACCTTCGGACATTGAACTTTTGCGTGGCGGGCCGGACGTGCGCAGGCATTGGCTCGATGAAATTCTCTGTTACCGCTCGTCGGCAAATGCTTCTGTGCTGCGCCGCTACAAGCGCGTGTTGCAACAGCGCAACAAGTGGCTTAAGGAGTTCAAACAGAACGGCGCTGCGGTTGGCGGCGAAGACTTGTTCCGTGTGCTGACGCAACAGCTGATTGAACTTGGCGCAAAGCTTTGGGCGGCGCGAATTGCACTTTCGAAAGAAGTCTCGGAAATTATCACGCGGTACTATCGCAAGCTTTCGGGCGGGGTGGATGAAATCACTTGCGCTTACAAGAGCTCGATTCTGAAATCGCTTGATGCGCTAGATGCGGCGGACCCGCTGTCGGATAAGATGATGGATGAAATTCCATCGGGCGCGACGGGTGCTGCTGAAGGTGTTGTTGAAATTGCTCGCGGGGAGTGCGCGGAATGTTCTGCGGACGGTTCCGGGAATGTCGCCGGGAGCGCGGCGGATGGCTTGGATGCGGTAAGCGAGGAAATGCTGCGGAATGCGTTTGCGCGAAAACTAGCGGATTTGGAATTCGTAGAACGCTTGCAGGGAATGACAATGGCGGGGCCGCACCGTGATGATTTGGCTCTGTGTGCGTCTGGTTACGAGATGCGTTCTGTCGGGTCGCAGGGGCAATGCCGCTCAGCGGCGGTCGCGATGCGATTTGCGGCGGTTGATGTGGCGTCTCGCTACCTGACAAAGCCGATTCTGCTTTTGGACGATATTTTCGCCGAGCTCGATGTGAACCGCCGTGATGCAGTCGCTTCGCTCATTCGCGAAAAGCAGTGCCAGGTTGTGATTGCTACGCCGCAGGCGGAAGATTTGCCGTTTAAAGCGGATGCAATGTTTGAGTTGAAAATTTAAATCTTTATGTCATTCCCGCGAAAGCGGGAATTTCCTTTCAAGAAGGTGATGCCCGCTCGGAGGCGGGCATGACAATACAAAAAAACGCGCAAGGGTTGCGCGTTTTTTGCACCGGGGCGTTGCGGGGTGCCCCCGCTAGAAGGGGTAGCGAGCAACGTCGTGCGAGGTAGGGGGAGACTTCCCCCTTTTTAATTATTTGTTCTTCAAGAGGTCGCGAATTTCGGTGAGGAGCTTTTCTTCGGCGCTCGGTGCCGGAGGTGCTGCCGGAGCTGCGGCTGCTTCAGCTTCTTTCTTCTTGCGCATGTTCTGCATGAAACCGAGGAATTTCTTCATCATGAGGAAAACGGCGAATGCGACGATGAGGAAGTTCAGGACTTCACCGATGAACGTGCCGTACGGAATGGCGATGCCTTCGGAGGTCGTGTAGACGAGCGTCTTGATGCCTTCGCCTGCGTTCTGGCCGCCGCACTTGGCAATGACTGCAGTGACGAGCGGCATGACGATGTCGTTCACGAAGGAGTTGACGATTTTACCGAAGGCGGCACCGATGATGATACCGATGGCCATGTCGACGATGTTACCCTTGAAGGCAAATGCCTTGAATTCTTCAATGAGTGAAGCTGCTTTATTTTTAATGCTCATTTTTGAGTCCCCTTTATGATTGGTTTCTTATTAAATAATAGCAAAGTCTTTAAAGATTGGGCGGTATTTTTTAAATTTGGCGCGTTATGTCATGGTTAATATTGGCTTTTGCTTCGGCAGTTTTTCTTGGCTTTTACGACTTGGCTAAGAAGAAATCGGTTCAGGATAACGCTGTCCGTCCGGTACTTTTGCTCTGCAGCGTTTTTTACGCGCTTTTGATGTTGCCGGTGCTTTTGACCGGGCATTGCGAGCCGCTGACTTTGCATGACCACCTGTTTTTGATGGTCAAGTCGGTGATTGTCGGCGGAAGCTGGCTTTTCACGTACAGCGCGATTGCGCACATGCCGCTCAGCATTTCGACGACGATTCGTGCGCTTGCGCCTTTGTTTACAATCATGATCGCAGTCGGATTCCTGGGCGAGCGCCCGCAGGTGATGCAGTGGATCGGTATTGCGGTTTGCGTTTGTTCTTACATCGGACTCTCGCTTGCGGGTCGCAAGGAAATGGGGCATTTCTTTAGCAACGGCTGGGTCGTGGCGATGCTCCTCGGGACGATTTTGGCGGCTTGCAGCGGCATTTACGATAAGCTGATTTTGCAGCGCATGAATTTTGAACCGTTGACAGTGCAGGTCTGGTTTAGCATTTACATGTGCGTGGTGCAGTTCTTGACGACTATGTTCACGTGGTACCCGACGCGTAAAAAGACGACTCCGTTTCAGTTCCGTTGGTCGTTCTTGGCGGTGGCGGCGCTCTTGCTCATCGCAGACCGTTGCTATTTTTTGGCGGTGAGCGATTCGGATGCGTTGATTTCTATCATTACGGTGCTGCGTCGTTCGAGTGTGTTCATCAGCTTCTTGGCGGGAATTCTTATATTCAAGGAACGCAAGAGCAAGACGAAGTTTTTTGCGATGTTGGGCGTGGTCATTGGCTTGTGCCTGATTTCGCTCGGACGTTGATTTTTAATGGTCGCGGAGTAGTGGCGTTATGCTGAAGATTGGAATTACGGGGTCGATAGGTGCGGGCAAGTCCTTTGTCGGGGCCTTGCTGCGTGCACGTAATTTCCAGGTGCTTGATGCCGATTGCAAAGTGCATGAACTTTACCGCGATTCGGCGGGACTGCGTGCTGAAATGGCTGCGTATTTTGGCGAAGAATGCTTGACGCCGGATGGCGTGAATAGTGCGCTGATTGCGGACCGCGTTTTTGCGGATGCTAATGCACGCGTGAAGTTGGAGCAGATTGTTTACCCGTACTTGAACCGTGCCGTGGCGGAATTTTTTGCAGGGGAGGCCGCGGACTCTTCAAACGGAAATGATGCGGACTGTCCTAAAGAAAGTGCCACGCAGTTGACGAGAGTCGCGGACAAGTGCCGGTTCGTGGAGGCTGCGCTTTTCTCGCGTGCGCCAGAGCTCGTGAAAATGCTTGACGAAATCTGGATTGTCGATGCGCCTGAATGCGTTCGCTTGGAACGCCTGGTGCTGCGTGGCCTCAGCGAAAGCGATGCTAAACGCCGTATTGAAAATCAGCGTGGCGCCTGTGCTCCGGAGCTTTTCCCGGGCAAGCGGATTCGCATGGTTATGAACGATGGCGATAAATTGCACGTGGAACAGCAGCTTGATGAACTGCTAAGAGACTTACACTAATTTATTGGAATTATGCAACCTTATATTCACCAGTTCGCGAATTTTTTGAGAGCCCATTTGAATTCAATTTCGGTCGGGCTGATTGCAACGCTTTTGATGCTCTATGGCGCCTGCATCAATAACTATTTCAAGCGCATCACGAAAAGCATCCCGTTCATTGGGCGCTTTGTGCTGTTCGTGGTGCTGTGCAGCGTGGGGTATGCGTTTGCAAGTTCGCAGATGGTGCGCCTTTTGCGCATGGTATTGCGCGAACTTTCGGACTTGACTTTGATTGGGGTGGTCGCAGGCTGTTTTATTTTGCTTGCCTTCCTTGCAAAAAGTGGTAAGGATATTTGATGTCTAACCACTAATCACTTTTAATTAAAATTGTCGCGGTTTACTCCGTATAAAATAACATCGTCAATCCACATTTCGCTTTCATCGACAATCCAGATGGTGAATGTCGTGACGCGCGGCTTGACGAAATCCCATCCCATATTCCCGAACTCGCCATCGCCTTCGACAAAATCGCTTGGTGTAAAGCTGAAGCGTTTCCAAGTGGAATCGAGATAGTCCACATACTTTGTTTTTCCGGTCGGCTCGTTGAGAACTTCTACCGCAAAACCGAGCTCGCCCTTGCCTTTGGCGTAGAATGCGATGGAATCGATGCCTTCTAGGCTAGACGGGACGCGGCTTACGCGTGAGCCGATCATCGACCACTTGCCTCGCGATTTGGATGAACTCTTCCAATGGAAAACGTAGCCGCCACGTTCCTTGCTGGATTCAAAGGCGTCCTGGATGTTTTCGCTTGAGGGCGTTGTCGTGACGTTTGTGTCTTGTGGATGGAAGTACCATTCGCGCGGACCGTCGCCGTAGTCAAATGCGGATTCGAGTTTTTGATTTTCGAAGTCAATCAGCGTGATGGAATGGATGGCTTTTACGAGCGAGTCGGGGAGGCTTGCCCAGATATCGTTGCTTGCGCTTGCGTCGAGTGCGGCGGTCTTGCCCCAGTACATTTCGAGGTTTTCAACGCTTGATGAGCCATCGATGCGGATTTGGAATTCTGCAGACTGCGGAGTGTCTGGAGTGGTGCTGTTCCAGAAAGCACGCTTGAATGCGAGTCGGTTCCCGCTTTGGTCGGTGAATCGGATGTCGTTTCCGTTGTCCATGGCTTCGCTAAAATCGAAGTTCGTTTCGTTTAATCGCACAAAGACAACGGTAGTTTCTGCGATGGGTTTCATCCAATCCGAGATTGTAGAATCAAGCGGAATGGTGCGGACATGCGCCCATTGCTCTAATTGTTCGTTTTCGAGAGTCGGTTTTGCAAGCGTTTGGACATCGTTCTTTTCGCCAGCAGAAATTGTAATGGAGGCTTCGCCGATGGTTTCTTGTTCGTCAGGCAAAATGGCTCGAATCTGGTAGCTTGCGGGCGGGAGTGAATCGAGTGTGAATTCGCCGTCTTTGTTGGTCTTTACGATTTTATCGGTGCCGTAAATCTGGACCCAGGCGTAGTCGGTTCCTTCAGGGAGCTCTGCCTTGCCGGTGACGGAACCGAGTTCTTCCATTTGCATGGTTGTTAATTTATTCTTCTTTAAGTCGCTAGAGGCAATAGCTTGGAAAACGCCGGAATTGCCATCAATGATTTCGATGTAGCCTTTATCGAAGTTGATGGAATCCATGACGATGTTGCCGAGTGAATCTGCGGCGACTTCTAATGTTGCGTCTTGTATATTATTTTGCGTGACGGCGGAATCCGATGAAACTCCTTCCACGTACCAAAGCGGACGGATCCTTGCGACGACGTTGGCAGCCGGTTTAGAATCGATGTTTACAACGTTGATGATGCAAGCGTTTTCGGTTTCAACGGTGCTAGCGCCTGCGAGATTCTTTTCCGAGGAGCAGGCGAATAGTAATACACAGGATAGAGATGCTAATAATCTTTTCATGCTATCCTCGCTTTTTCTTTTGTTGTTTCTTTGTCCGAAATATCGGCAACCGGGTACAGCGAGAAAATGAACTGCATGACCTTCTTTGGCTCTGCAACTTCGGCAACGCGTTTTTGAACTTGTCTGCGAAATTCGCAAGTCATCTCGACGAGATCTTCAAGACATTCATCATCAACGCAGGCGAGAACTGATGAAATGTTGCGCTCGCTCGGCGGAATGTTGACGAGCGCATTTTGCGCAAGCGTCAGCAGCTGATTTTGATAACTGCGAATGGCGGTGACCTTGGTTGCTCCTGCCGATGTAAAATTGACGGTCGAAACGGCGTAACGCTCGGAGGCGAGCGGCGTAATCATCTTTAGTTCTTTCAAGACTCGGATGGCTTCTTTCACCTGGTCCTCGGAAACGGCGGGCGTAATTTGCTTAATCAAGGTGTGGACATCGGCCTTGCCGCCATTGATTTCGATAATCGAACGGACAACGGGTATCCACCAGCGGCTGAGGAATAAAATTTCGTTGGAATTCAGTTTGCGGAGGCTCACGTCTTGCAATGCGAGTGCCATCTTGTAAAGCTTATCTTTTTTTGCTTTGGATTTTGTGCGCGATGCCGCTACCAAAATCTCAAAAAGTTCTCCATCGCGGCCTTTGAGCCCGAGCAATTTTTTGGAGAGCGGGATACTCTGCGCGGGGAGGTGGGATTCCTTATTCAATACACGGAAAACCTGGCTTGTTTCGAGCCCGAGCTTTTGCCCCATCATTTTGTAAGAAAATAGCGGAAATTCCAATTTCTTCTGCACGAAGAAATTTTTCAGTAGATCTCTGTAATCGCCAATTTCGTCTATGTTTAGCATGGTGAACCCTCTATTATGAAATAGATTTTTTACAAAGAACAAGGATAGTCTTTTTTTAAGTTTTATTGACGAATTGACAATATGATTATTGTCACGTTGTAATTCTATAAAAATGATGTTTTTCTTACATCTGTCCGGTACCCCTATTAAGAATCTATTTTAGAGTCAGAAAAACAAAAAAGGATACTTACTATGCAGAAAGAAGACATCGTTGTTTTAAGGCAGGTCGTAATCTTTTCGCTAATAGCTATTGTTCTTGGCTTTGTTTACGGCTAAATTTTAAACAAAAACTTGGTGTATAGGCGTAAAGCCGGTGCGGTTAATAGCTGCATCGGCTTTTTTTGTGTATAAAATGTATATTGGGGTATGTCTGAAAAGATTCATGAGGGATTATTTAAAATGCCAGCTGAAATTAAGATTCTTGAACGTGCCGAAATGTATCTCCGAAAGCTTTCTTGTGGGGTGAATCCTCTGACAGAGGAAACTTTGCCGGAAACGGATGTTTGTAAGCAGGAACGTATTAGCAAATGCCTTACCTATGTGGCTGATTATTTAAAGCAAAAAGTGATGCCGGTAATGGAACGCCGTGAAAGAACAGTTTTGGCTCCCAAACCCCAAAAAGTCTTGAAACCCCGCCAAGTGCGCGAACTGGCTACCGAGGAACTTGTTCTTACTCCTGAAATGCTGTCCAAGTTTGAAATTTCTGATGAACCAGTTTCTGTTTCGGGTGTTGTTCGCCGTCTGAATTTTTTGATTCCCCGTGAAAGCGGAATGATGCCGCTTGTGTACGCTGACGTTGCTGAAGTTCTTTCGAGAGAAGGAATTCTTTTAAAGCAAGAAGGGGATAAAGGTAAAGAACTGAACTTGCCGACGCCACGTGGCGAAGAACTTGGCTTTGCAAAGGTCGAAGCGGATATCCGTGGACACCATTCGGTTTATACAAAGTGCAATGCCGATGCACAAAAGTTTATTCTAGAAAATATTGATAAATGTGTTGCTCAGGCTAATGAACGCTTGGCGAAGCGTAAGGCTTATGCAGAATCCGGTGAATCGGTTCGTAGCGGAAAAGAAAAGTTCCATGTGACCGAAGACCAACTCAAGAATTATCCGACTGATGAATCTCCGGTGCCGGTCAGCGAAATTGCAAGACGTTTGAATGATTTGCTCCCGCAGAATTCAAATGTCGAAAAAATTTATTTCAAGACGATTCGCGATTGGTTTGTTGCCCAGAATTATTTGGAAGAAAAGAAGACTGTGCTTGGCAAGATTTTCTTTGAACCGACAGAAGCGGGCGCTCAGAACGGCATTGTGACGGAAACGCGCGTGGGCAAGAATGGCGAAAACTATGACGCTGTCTTGTACAATGGTACGGCACAAAAGCTCGTGCTTCAGCACGTGAATGAACTCGCGTAATTAGTCCTCCTGGAGCCGAAGGCGATAGGATCCATAATATGAAAATCGCCGCCCCTGCTTTTCGCAAGGACGGCGTCTTTTTTTCATGTCATGTCGGCCTTTGTGCCGGCATCACCATACACGTCTCGAATTGCGGATTCTTATCGCAATCTGCGCAGGCCTCTTGGCATCGGGACTTCCTTACCGTTTTCTCCAAGCAAGTAGATGTTGTCGAGGTTGATGAATCCCTTGCCGCTGTAGCGAGCGCGGAATGCGAAGTTCTTGATCTTGGTCGGGTCGAGCTGCGGAATCGTCTTGCCCCAACCTTCCTGCTTCATGTTTTCCCAGATGAGCGTGTCGCGAACCCAGTTGCCGCGAGTGTTCTTGAGGCGTACCATGAATTCGTCATAGTCTTCGACCTGGCTCGACATGATTTGCAGTTCGATGTAGCCCTGCGGATTGTTGTGCGATGTGGCGTAATCGAAAACGATACCGACGGAATTTTTGATTTCTTCCGGCACGTTGTAGTAGGCTCCGGAGTAGTTCGGCCAACCGAGATTAGGCGGTTGCTCGACGATGAAGTCGTGGCGGATGTAGCCACCGAGAGGCGGGTTGCCGTTAAAGACCTTGGCATCCATTGATGTCGCGTTGTCGCCATTCACGACCGGGAACCACGATACGTTGTCTAAACCGTTGTCGAAGTTCTGCATCACGCTTGTGGTGCGGTATGCGCCACGGACGCGGAACGGAATGTTGAACGACGCCTGCTTTTTGTTCTTGCCTGTGATGGTGACTTTAATTTCCTTATTACCGATCGAGACTTTTTCGGTGAGCGGAATTTGCAAGTGGAAACTTTCGATAGAAGAATTCCATTTGCTGTCATCCGGTTTTGCCTGAACTGTGAGCGGACCATTCTTGTCCCATTTCTTAATTTGAACTTCTGCACCGGCGAGTTCGCCGCCTTCTTGCACGGCGGTCACAAAGAGATCAAGCGTATCGCCTACGACAAGGACTTTCTTTTCGAGTGCTGCGGCGAGAACTTCGGGAGCGTTAGCTTGCTGAGCCGGGTTCATGCGGACAACGACAGTTCCAAACGGCGGCACTTCGATATCGCGATTCTTGCCTTCGATGCGGCGGCCGCTCGGCCCCATTTTCGGGTACGGGTAAGCGTCGCGCTGGTCGCCAATCCACTTGAATTGTTCTGCACCAAACACGTCAACTTCTACGCGTGCGTTGTTCGGCTTTTTCTTTTCGCTCTTGCGGTCAACCTGCACAATTTGCTTGGTGTCGGTGAGGTTCACGAGAAGTACGTTGCAGCTGTTGCCTTTGCAAATAGCGTAAGGCACGACTGATTCTGTAGTGCTCTTGACGGGAACGACGGCGTAACCGCTTTCGAGGAATCGCTTGAATGCCATGTAGACGCCGAAGTATTCTGCAGTAGGTTCAAGGCTTGCCCAACGGTTCCAGGAACCTTCTTTCAAAAGCGCGGTCATGCTGATAGTACCCCAAGTGTGGTCTGGACCTTCAAACACGTTGCCGAATGCATCCCACGGGAGTGCTTGGAAACGGTCGCCGAAGCGGACGGCGTATTGTGCGAAAATATTTGCCATACCAGCGGCTTGCGGGTAGTCCATCCAGATTTGAGAGCCTTGTACGGAGGTGCTGAATTCCGAGAGGAATACGCGGCGCTTGCCTTCGAGATACTTGTTCATCCAGGCGTTGAGCGTGTCGGCGTTGTGAGCGACATCGAGGCTTGCCTTGAGCATGTCTGCGGCATTCAAGTTGTTCGGTGCCCAGTACGGATAAGTGTGCAAGTCGACAACATCGAGATAGCGCTTGCCATCGGCCTTTTCGGCTTCACCGACGATGCGCAAAAATTCTGCCATCCAGTATTTGCCATCCATGAGACCTGCGCCTTTTTGCTGCATCTTGTGCGTGCTGAGAAGTGGGCCGTGCATGATGATGCTAGGGTCAACAGCTTTCATGGCGCGGGCGTATTCGATAAAGCGTGCGGCATATTGCCTTGCCGAAAGTGGACCGGATTCTTCCCATTCGCCATCAAGTTCGTTGCCGATTTGCCATTGCTTGATGTTGTACTTTTTGACTTTGTTGGCGTAGCGCACCCAGGCGGCTGCTTCCTTAGATGTTCCGGTGCCTGCGTTGACGCAAATGACGGCTTGAGCTTTTTGACCATTGACAAGTTTTGGGAGCTTGTTAATGTAGGTCATGAATTCTTCGAAATGCCATTTGATGTTGGTCCAGTCGGTGCGCGGCTTGTCGCCGTTGCGCGTGGACATCGCGAAGAACTTGTAATCGTTCCCCGCGAGCAAATCGTCAGAGCCGCTATAAAGCTTCATTTCTCGGATTTGCACGCCTTTAGACGGCAAGTCGGTCGTCTTAAATCGGAGTGCCACATAGCGTGCGCGCGTTGTCGGAAACTTGTATTTTGTTTCGCCGCTAGTGACCTTGACCGTACCCCATCTCTTTAACTTGTTTTCGAGATTCTGGTGAACGCCCGGGTATTCGGCATATTCGTCCGTCCAGTACGAAAGTTCAAAAGACTTCGGACGGAGATTACCCCATTCGACGATGATGGAATCGAGGTCTTTCTTTTCAGGGAATTCAATGACAATCCAGGGCGGGTCTTTCGGATCGAGAATTTCGCCCCACCACATGGTGCTCTTGTCGCCATCGGCAAGGTGGCTGCGACGGATGAATCCGTAGTTGTCTTTGGTCGTGCCACGGTAAATCGTTTCTCCGAGGAATCCTGGAGCCCAGTCTGTGTCGCTTGGCGTCCAGAGTCCGGTGCTATCGTATTTGCCGGCGCCGTTCCAGTGGTAGTCATTGCTCAAGCTCCCGTTCGGGAAACGGAAAATCGTGTAGCCGCCATCGACGAGAGCGGGTGTCATGTCGTAATAACGCGTGGGCGGGTTCCAGATGGCGAGATCCGCGCCCATCATGTTTTGCTTGTTGATGACAACGCCCGGATGCGCATCGTCAATCTCGATGATGTTCTGTGCTGCAAGCGCGGAGGTTGCAGAAATCGCGAATGCCGTCCCGCACAAAAGCTGTTTGAATTTCATTTGTCCTCCTCAAGAAATGGGGTAGGGTTCTCTGTGAAAATTTATTGGATTTCTAGCTTGCTAAAGGTTTCGTAATGATCTGCGGTGTAGTAAATAACGCAATCGCTTTGATAGACGAGACGTTTGGTGCCGCGATTCTTCGCCGAATATTCAACATCGGCTTCGTGATATGCACCTTCGGGCAATGTTGCATGATAGTTGCTTGCGTTGGATGCGTAATTGTTGAATTTGTCACCACCAATCATCACACCGATTGTTGTCCACGGGTTGAAATTCCACTTTTCGAAGATCTTGCCGGTCTTGGATTCGTAAAGCTTTTGGCCTTCGGCTTTACTGACGTAATTAGAGGGCAACTTGTCGAACTTGCACAAGTAGGCGGCTACGGAATCTTTAGTGGTGTATTTGCCGGATTCTTCAACAGCATCGTAGATGCTCTTTATGTCTGCGCTCGAAGAATTGTTCTTTCCTGGAGTAGGATTGCTTGTGTTTGCGTCCGCAGGTGCAGACGTAGTGCAGGCGGTTGCCAAAAAACAGGCTGCAGTTGCAAGAAAAAGTGCTTTTATCGTTTTCATATTTTAAAATGTAATAAAAGCGATTTTGCGTTAAGGCCTGATTCTAATGTTTGTTCTTCTTGACAGGACTTTTTTATTGACGATGTACAAGAGGTATGCCGCAAAAAATGAAATTAGCATGGTCAAAATGTTCGAAGAATCTTTATCAAGAAAGTCTATGAAATCAAAGAATAATTTGTATATAAATATGTGGCACAAATACAATTCTAATGACATGAGCCCGAAGATGGTAAAAATCTTATCAATGGTTTTATATTTGTCAAAAAATTTTGCAAGAAGTAAACACAGAACAGGAGTTATGATAATGTAGGGGAGATAGGCGAGGGAACAAGTTTGCAAGGCGTAGAAAAAATAGGTCTGGAATAGAAATAAAATAATGGTGGCGATAAACGCGGCCGTCAATCCAATTGTTTTTAGCTTTTTGGTGAGTCTGATATTGCATCCGTCTTTTGCCCAATGCCCAAAAATTGCGCCTATGAAAAATATCGGGAGCCTTGCATAAGTCAATATAATGAATCCCCCGTAGTTCTTGTTGTTATAGCAAAGAATACAAGTTAATGCGTAGATTAGCATTAAAGAAAGCCCCGCTCCGATAAAATAGAACGATGCTTTATACCCGTATTTTTTGAATAGCTTGAAGTAAACAGGGAATATTGCGTATAGGAACACTATGCAAGAAATAAACCACGATTCGTCACGATACCCAATCCAATAGCCCAGTGTCGTTGCCTTGCATATCAATTGGTAAATGGCCCTAGTGCTAAAATCCATTTGCGCCAAAAAGACAACGCCAATCACAATCCAAAATTCTGGAAGAATACGGAAAAAACGGCTCTTATAATATTTCTTTAAATCGAAGTTTTTTCTTGAAAGGGAATAGTAAAGTCCGAAACCGGACAAGAATAAGAAAATGTCTACGCCTCCATAACCGACGGACCTGAAAAAATCTATGATGTCGATATCTGTTGGAACGCGTAAATGAAACAGCATAATCCACAATATGGCAAAGCCCATTATGGCACTTCTGTGTTTTGACAATGTCTGGAGTATGCTGTTCACATTATTAATATACTTGATTTTTCAGAAAAGAAGAGTAAAATTATTTCTTCTTTGCAGATAACTTCTTGAATTCGGCGCGGGCCTTTTTCATGTCGGCGAGGAATGCCTCGTTATTGTGCAGACTCGCAAATGCGGCCGACACAAGAATCTTCGAAGCGTCCACATCGCTTTGCCAATGGAACCCTGCGATGACTCGGCTCTGCCCCCATTCGTAGGCGTACTTCAGCAAGGCGTCTTGCGCAGCCGGGTTGATTTCCACAAGTATCATAGCCATGGACCATGCAAGAATTGTATGCCCTGACGGATATGAGCCGTTCTTTCTCAAAGTCTCTTCGTCTTTGGGGACGAGCGTTGGTTCGTTGAAACGGTCAAATGGACGACGCCTCTTGTAATGTTTTTTGGGAACTCTGCCCACCTGGCGCAGTGTTGCGATTCCGCGTTCAATGGCGTTCATGATGGCGGGTGTTTTCGTTGCTGAAACTTCCATGCCGAATGGTTCGCTGAACATCTTGACCATATCTTCTAGATTGTGCGTCGATTGGGCAATAGCGAGCGCGGCGCGTGCGGAGTCTGCGCGCATGGACTTACCCCACATATATTGCGAAATGTCATACATGAATTGCACAGATGTTGTTTCGGGCGGTGCAGGGTAGAAGTTGAGCGCGTTCGGGAGCGCGTCTGCATTGACGTACGGTTTGACATCGGCTGCGAAACTGCAAAGGGTAGCTCCGCAAATGGCTAAAACGAAAATGGATTTTTTGAAAAGTGTGATCATATTTTAAAGATATATTTTTAAAACGCGTGCGGATTTTTTTGCCGCTGGGAACGCTTGACTATCGGTCTCCGTAGAAAAGTTGCGTGTTGCGGTGCCAAGCCACTTTGCGATAAATCGGCTCTAGCAGCGAATCGTTTTCGTTCAAAAAGAACGTGTGCTTTTTCGTGCACATGGACACCAATTGCACGCAATAACGTGCCGTCGCTTCTGTGTGGTGCTTTCTGTGGAAGCACGAAAGCATCAGCAAGTGGTCGTTTTCCATAGCTTTTTCAACAGCGCTACGGTAAATGTGGGGGAGGTTGCAACCGCGAATCCAGACTGCAAATGCACCGTTCGCAAGCGCAATGTCTAAAATACGACGTTCCGCATCCGAATGGAACGTGCCCACAAGGCACTGGTGGAACCGCCCTGCTTCTGCGGCCCATTGCTCCAGTCGATAATCATCTGCGTCAAAGTCTCTCGATGCGAAAACACCGATTTTCGTTTCAGGCCCATACCACAAGCGTTTTGCCCCTGCTGTGTTGATGCCGATAAGTTTGATTCTGTTCATATTTTTGCTCCCTTAAAAAATAAAGACCGCCCCGCTTGCGCGGACTGCGATCTAATAACATCACCCTTTCTGGTGCTAAAGGTAATATACAATTAAAATTTGAGAAAAACAAGTTCCGCAAATTTTGGGTAAAACGGCGAGCGTATTTGCGAAGTCTCTTGCGCGTACTGTTTGACTTTTGTATGTTGTGCGATATGAAGTTCAAGTTTTTTATTTGTCTATTCGTTTTACTTTTGCCGTTCTATGCGGCTGCAAAAGAACTTACCGCAATTGGGTTTGTGGAAGTAGATTCTTATCAAAAATTAGTTAAAGATAAAGTCCGCTTGACTTTTGTACGGACAGATTCTGGTTGGACAAGCTCTTGCTTCTTTGAAAAATTCCATTCATTAATTGAGGGTCACAGTGCAAGCGAAGTACTTTCCGCTTCAAGCGCCTGCACCCACCAGATAATGAAAAGCTCGTGGCAGATTATTGATGCCGATGGGAATTATATCAATGCAGGAACTTTAAAACCATCAAAAGCGACACACGGTGGCGAAGTCGGTTTTGTTTCGATAGCAAAACCCTTAAAAAACAAACTTAAATTTGATTCCACGCGTCAGTCTCGATATACTTGGGACGGCACTACCTACCCTCCGCTGTTGGCTGTTCCAAAAGGGACGCGTGTCGAGAAAATTTCGCCGGAAAAAACTACGGATTCCCTCTCGAAAGAGATTAAGGACAAGATTATAAAGCTGTATCTTAAGAAAACGAGAATGATGGATACATCAGAAGATGGAGTACGTAGAGCAGCCTCGCCTAAAGATGTTGTCGTGAAACCGGTATATAGCTTTCAGGATGGTGTGACATTTTGCGAAGTTTCTACCACCCTTTTCTTTGATTCTGCATATTGCGACCTGACGAGTACGTATAATGAATTGTTTGTTGTAAAGAATGGGCTCGTCAAAAATTTATCGGAAGAAGCCGACATTCCAAGCTATATGTGCCATTCGTCGTTAGCTTTGTTCAATCGTTATGAAATTTCAACAAAGAATATGACGGATTCCGTTTTTGTCTTGTTTGCACAAGGTTATAACAAAGACGGCTACGTTCTGCTGGATTCTGAATTGAACGTGCGCGGAATTAGTATGTGGAATTATCATTAAGAGAAAAAATATGAGCATTACTTATAAAAACACTCACGACTTCTCAGAACAAGACTTAAAAGACCTTTTCCTCTCCGTCGAATGGTCCTCGGGACATTTCCCCGATAAGCTCGTGGTCGCGATGAAGAATTTCAAGACCGTCATTTCGGCTTGGGATGGCGAAACGCTCGTCGGCATGATTTGCGCTATGGACGACGGCATCATGAACGCCTACGTGCATTACCTGCTCGTGCGCCCCGAATACCAGGGCCAAAGCATCGGCAAGGAACTCGTGGAACGTGTCAAGGAAATCTACAAGAACTACCTGCGCGTAGTCGTGGTCGCCTACAACGAAGAACTCGCCTTCTATGAGCATTGCGGTTTCAAGAAGGCGGATGATGCAAGTGCAATGTTTATTACGAGTTTGTGGACATAGGGGTCTTTTTCACCCAATAGCCGCCAGTCTTTTTAGAACCACGACGTTCAATAATCTTCTTTTCAAACAAAGAGCGAATGATTTTATTGAAGGTATCTCTTGGCATGTCAAGGGCTCCTGTGATTTCCTTTCCCATACAGCCAGGATTTCTCATAATAAAATCAAAGACCTTTGATTGAGATGCGTTAAGCGATTCTTTTATATTCTTGATTAATGTGCCATTTAATGTGCCGTTTAATGTGCCGTTTAATGTGTCATTTACAGGGACATTTAATCCGCCACTCTTTTCTCCTTCTGGCACATGATCTGTCAACGGAATCTCCGCTATAAAAATATCATTATCCACAAATTTGGGTTTTAACCCAGAATAAATTTCGCACAAGTCACTAATTTTACGGATACCCGTACCAAGGTATTCCGCAAACCCCATCTGTGCAAACATTGTGGCAATATGCGGATTCTTAGGATAAGAACAAAGTTGAGATGCTATTTTCTCGTACGCAAAGGGCTTATTCGCGTTATTCGTCACAAGCTTATCTTTATAAATAACGAGCGTTGTTGGAATCGGATTCATGTATTCACGATGAATCAGCATATTCGCAATCACTTCTCTAAAAATCTTGTCACGCAAAGAGAGTCTTGTTTTCCCATCCAAATAGAATTTGTCTGGGAGATGCTTTTCGATAAACCCGTTCAATAATTCGTAACCATCAATCAAGTTGCATGTAACAGTCAAGCGATCATCGTAACGCATCAGGTCTTGTTTGCGGACTATTGCTTCAATTTTATAATATGGCAAATAACTCGAAATCGCTTCGTCCGTGCCGAACAGCATAAGTGCAGCAAGTGTATAACCCGACTTTCCAATGGTAGAATCATAGCGAATCAAACCAGCCGCTTTGAAAAAATCTTCCTTGTTCAACTTGAGCCACGGGTGATTGGACCTGATGGAACGAATCAAATCCTTGGCCTTCTTAAGCATTCCGCGTTTAATATCAATTTCGCGAAGCCCCGGATAAACGGTATTTTCCGTATAGCTGTTGCTTTTGCGCAAATACATTGCACTAATTGCGCTCTGCGTCTTTACCACAAAATCGCCATCGACGCTACGGTCAAAAACCTTCTTGCCGGTCTTGTGGACCTGCGAACTGGCGGGAACAAAGAAGTAGATCAATTTTTTGTCTTTGTAATCAACAACTTGCGGGTCTATCAAGTTCTGAGGATCCAATTTTTCAGGATTGTTGCTTAAATTCGCTATTTGCTTGCAAAGTTTTTCGACGCAATTGGGGGCAACGCCCTCAATTTTTTTGTCGTCTGTAACACCAAGGACAATATGCCCCCCATTGCGGTTTAAGAATGCCGCAACAGATTCAAAAAGATTGTCGGGCAATGCAGTCTTTGCCCTCTTGAATTCGACCGTCAAGCTTTCGCCCTGACGAATGATTTTTCTCAATTCTTTTTCATCCATATCGGCACCCCCTTTCATCCTCTCGGATAGCGTAGTTTAGCGCCGCATTTAGGGCAACGCAGAATCAGTTCCTTAAGCCGTTTGATTTCGGCATCTTTTTCTTCTAGTACCTTGGCAAAATCCCCGATTGCATTGTTAGCACCGCGATTCGGGCCTCCGTTGAATTTTCCGAAAATTTCATCGAACATGATTATTCCTTATAAATTTTAGTTGAACGTCGCCATTGGGCGACATTTTGACAGGCCGTTGCGATTATGCTAAAAAACAGCGCACAACATGCCCTTGCTTATTTGTTATGTATTGAGATTTTCCACGCCTTGCGCGGAATGGGATAATCTTGCAATCCTGTTGGCGGGGGCTTTCCCCGGCGTTACTTGCCACTCTTTCGAGTGAACTCGAGTAGGTCGTGTTCCTACCAGCTATCCAACAGAACCATCAAGAAGGTTGATGGGCCCCGCCGCGAATGCACGTACGGACCCGAAGGTCTATGTCGACTGTCACGAGGATTATCGAATATCGGCTACAATATACACAAATAGGTTGTCAGCGTCAAGGAGATAAAAGCTCATTTCCTTTAATATATTCGTTTATTCATCTTTTGATTCGAAATAATAAAACATTGAGTCAAAAAATGGTATTTATGCATATTGCATTCGCTAGACTATAAAAAAGAAGTATATTTATGCAAACTGTAGGAGTACTGTATGCCGTTATTTCATCTTGAAAATAATAACTTAAAGCGTATCAAAGAATCCTCTTTTAGATTAGAAAAAGACATTCAATCATTATGCGAAAAAAACATGGAGGAATTATTAGGTTGTAAATTCATCAAAACGGAATTTTCTATTGAAAAGTTCAGATTTGATTCTCTAGGTTTTGACAAAAACAACCAGTCCTTCGTAATTGTTGAATACAAGCGCGATAAAAATTTTAGCGTAATAGATCAGGGTTACGCGTATCTTTCCGTTATGTTAAACCACAAATCTGACCTTATATTAGAGTACAATGAAACTACTGGTGAAAATTTAAAGAGAAACGATGTTGATTGGTCTCAATCTAAGGTTATTTTCGTAGCACCATCTTTTACCTCTTATCAGCGAGAAGCTATTGGTTTTAATGATCTTCCAATAGAGTTGTATGAAATAAAGAAATACGCCAATAATACGATTACATTCACGCAAATACTTGCTAAACAGTCTTCAGAGTCAATAACGACTATTTCAAAAACAAATGAAAAAGTTAAAGCTGTTAACAAAGAAATAAAAATTTACACAGAAAGCAATCGAAAAGAGGCCGGTTCTTTGGAAATGCAGGAGCTATACGACAAAGTTAAGCGTATGATTTTAAATATTGGAGATGACATTTCAATCAAAGCCACAAAGTTCTATATAGCATTTATCAGAAAAACTAATTTTTGCGACATAAACATTCAAAAAAATCAAATAAAAATTTGGTTGAATGTGAAAAAAGGGAAATTAGAAGACAGCAAAAAAATTGCTAGGAATGTTGCTGACATTGGACATTGGGGAAATGGCGATTATGAAATCGCTCTAAATTCGGACGCCGATATTGAATATGTGGTGAGTTTAATTAGACAATCATATAATCTGAATGAATGACATTGCCTTTGAGTTGATTGAAAATTGATATTTATGCGATTTAATCGGGCGTTGCGGGGTGTCCCCGCTAGAAAGGGTAGCGAGCAACGTAGTGCGAGCGAGGGGAAGGCTTTCCCCACCCTTTTTGTATGGATTGCTTCGTCATTTCATTCCTCGCAATGACGTTTTTCGGGTCAATTTCCGATTACATTTCCTAACCACTAATCACCAACCACTAGCCACACTTATAGTCTTTTTCTATCTTACCGCGCACCGCCAGATGTCGTATTTCTGGGGAACCGGGCGAGAACCGCCCATGAAAAAGGAAATTATTATGTCTCAAATCGAACTCACTTTCCCCGATGGCTCCGTACGTTCCGTAGCATCGGGCACAACCGGCCTCGAAATCGCAAAGAGCATTTCTGAAGGTCTCGCACGCAAGGCTCTCGGCGTTAAGCTCGGTGACAAGGTCCTCGACCTCAAGCGCCCGCTCACAGAAAGCGGCGCGATCAAGATCATCACCCCGAGCAACGACGATCCGGATGCTTTGATGCTCCTCCGCCACAGCTGCAGCCACGTGCTCGCCGAAGCTATCTGCGACTTGTTCCCGGGCACTAAGCTCGCTTACGGTCCGGCTATCGACAAGGGTTTCTACTACGATTTGATGACACCGACCCCGATCCAGCAGTCGGATTTCGAGCGCATCGAAAAGCGCATGAAGGAAATCATCAAGGAAGACCGTCCGTTCGTGCGTTGCGAAGTCAGCGCCGAAGATGGCCTGAAGCGCACTGAAGGCGACAAGTACAAGACCGATAACGCTCAGCGCGCACTCGCCCGCGAAGGCAGCGACGGCACGCTCAGCTTCTACGTGACTGGCGAACCGGGCAAGAACTTTGAAGACCTCTGTGCCGGTCCTCATGTGCCTTCTACTGGCAAGCTCAAGAATTTCAAGGTGCTTTCCATGTCCGGTGCATACTGGCATGGCGACCAGAACAGCGACCAGCTGACCCGTGTGTACGGTACCTGCTTTGCTGACAAGGATGGTCTTGAAACTTATTTGAAGTTCCTCGAAGAAGCCGAAAAGCGCGACCACCGCAAGATTGGTAAGGAAATGGACCTCTACCACATTGAAGACCATTCTCCGGGCATGGTGTTCTGGCACCCGAAGGGCACCAAGATGGTGAACGCCCTTAAGGACTACATCCGTGGTAAGATTGACCGTCGTGGCTACCTCGAAGTGATCACGCCGGAAATCGTGAACAAGACTTTGTGGATCAAGTCCGGCCACGCCGACAAGTACAACGAGAACATGTTCAAGACGCTCGCTGGCGACGTGGAAATGGCCGTGAAGCCGATGAACTGCCCCTGCCACATCCAGATTTTCAATACGGGTCTCCGCAGCTGGCGTGACCTTCCGATGCGTCTTGCCGAATTCGGTAAGTGCCACCGTTACGAACCTGCCGGTACCATGCACGGCCTGATGCGCGTGCGCGGCTTTGTGCAGGACGACGCCCACATCTTCTGTACCGAAGACCAGATTGCAAGCGAAGTGGCCGACTTCTGCGCCCTCGTGAAGGAAATCTACCACGACTTCGGATTCGACGAAATCGTCGTGAAGTTCTCCACCCGTCCGGAAAAGCGCGTGGGTTCCGACGAAATTTGGGACAAGGCTGAAGCCGCCCTCGCCGAAGCAACGAAGCTCGCTGGCCTCGACTACATTTTGAACCCGGGTGAAGGTGCCTTCTACGGCCCGAAGCTCGAATTCACGCTGAAGGACTCCCTCGGACGTGACTGGCAGTGCGGTACCATCCAGGTGGACTTCAACCTCCCGCAGCGCCTTGGTGCTGAATATGTCGGTAAGGACAACCAGAAGCACATTCCGGTGATGTTGCACCGCGCAGCAGTCGGTTCCATCGAACGCTTCCTCGGTATTCTTATCGAAGAATTCATGGGCGATTTCCCGCTGTGGCTCGCTCCGGTTCAGGCCCGCGTGCTCCCGATTTCTGAAAAGTTCGTTGACTACGCAAAGAAAGTCGAGAAGGAACTCGTGAATGCCGGCGTCCGCGTGGAAGTCGACGAATCCAACGAAAAGCTCGGCTACAAGATCCGCCAGTGCGAATTGCAGAAGGTGCCTTACCTCCTGATCGTCGGTGAGAAGGAAGTTGCTGATGGTGTCGTGTCTGTGCGTAAGCGTAAGGACGGCGACAAGGGCAGCATGACTGTCCAGGCCTTCCTCGATATGACTGCAGAAGACCGCAAGGTCGTCCGCTAATCGCGCGATTCTCGCAAATATTTAAGCGCAGGTTCCTCGTGAGCCTGCGTTTTTTGCGTTTTCTCGAAAAATATTGTAAATTACTAACACAAGCCTTTAGGGGAGCTTATGCACGAAATCTATTTGCGTGAAGTTTATGTCGCTGATATGCTGGGAATCTTCTTGATTCTCGGTGCTATTTTCAGTGGCGCTTGGAAGCTGCAAAAAAAGAATAACGAAGACAAGGTTTTGCTCGGCATCATCATTCTTGTGATTACGGCTTGCATTGCCGATGCAATTACTTTTTCCGTTGACGGTCTTACGGGGCCTGGCGTGAAGGCGCTGGCTTATGTTTCGAACAATATCCTCTTTTTGTCCAACATGGCGATTGGTCCCCTTTGGGTGATGCTGATATCTTTGCACATCAATGGAGCTGTGTCCAAATTCCAGCGAATTTTTATGCTGTGTGTTTGCGGTGCGATTACAGTTTTGATGGTCGTGAATTTTTTCAATCCGATTATCTTTGACATCAACGAAAGGAATGTGTATACCCGCGGTCCGCTGTTCATGCTGAAGAACCTGTTAGAGGTGATTCTTATGGCGGATGGCGTTGTCATTTATTTAATCAGCCGCTACAAGAGCGGTGGTGTCAAGTTTTTCCCAGTTTTACATTTTGTGTGTCCTATATTTATTTGCGTCTGCTTGCAGATGTTCTATTACGGCATCTCTACGATTTGGGTGGGCATCGCCGTCGGCTATACGAGTTTGATGCTTGCCTTGCAGAACGAGAATATTTTTATTGATAAGCTGACGGGGCTTTATAATCGTTATTACCTGGATAAAGTTTCTGGAGAGCTGAAACGCAAAAGGAAAATCACGATGATGATGCTCGACATGAATGATTTCAAGAGCATCAACGATAACTTTGGCCATTCGCAGGGCGATGACGCATTGGTTTCGCTGGCGGAAGTCTTGGAAAAAACGGTTGGAGCTAAAGGAACTGTGGTCCGTTATGCGGGCGATGAATTTGTGATAATCTTGAATAACGGCGACGAGGATGCTGCTGAAAAATGCAAGTTGCAAATCAAGAAAAATCTGGAAGAATTCAACGAAACCCATAAAAAGAAGTACAAACTATCCGCTTCGATTGGCGTGGGGGTCTTTGATTTAGAAAAGAGCAATGTCGATAAAATATTGAAAAAAATAGACAAGCTTATGTACGACGATAAACGCGCATACTATGCCTTGACGCATCACGATCGCCGCCGCGGTCGATAAAAAATGCCGGCTCTAGGATTTCTAGCGCCGGCTTTAAATTTATTTCCAGTCAATTTTTAGAGTCTTGATGAGCGAATCTAGACGATTTGTTAATTGTTCTGCACCTTTATCTGCAAGATGGTCGCAGTTCAATGCCATTTCGTCTGTGTAGTCGTGGTCGCCCATCTTGTTCTCGTCCATCAGTATGAAGTGTTTGTATTTATCCTGGAACTTCTGGATTTTTTCAATCATCTTCTTGGCAATCGAGCGACGGAGACCATAGCGCCCGAATGCTCCTGTACTTCTATAATCGGGGGATTGCGGGAAGATGATGCCGATGAGGTATAGATTCTTGCTTTCGGCTTCCTGGATAAAGTCTTCGACTTCTTCGAGGAGCATGTCGGAGGGGTCTTTGGTGATTCCGTCCATGTACGTGGAGTCAACGTAAATGGGGCTGCCTTGCCAACCATCGCCAGAGTCTTCGACATGGCCAAGCATTGTCTGTTCCGTTTCTCTGATATCGCTGTTTTCGCCGTAGGAATCACGAGTCAGTTCGTACAAGCCTTCCGGATAGCCGTCTGCCCAGAAATTGTGATTGGCGTCGTAGATGAATCCCGTGGAGTGTTCGAAAATCAATTTCCAGAAGCTTGGCATTTCGAAGTGGCGCCAGAACAGGATGTCAATATCGATGGAAACGGCAACGACTTTCAGTTTTGGCAAGAGATTGACTCCGTACTGGAACAGTAATTTCTTGGCGACAGACAAGTCTACGGCCGCGTTAGACATGTTGATGGAGAATATCTCCTTGTTCTTGTTTAAAATGATGGGATTGAATCCGGCCCAGGGTCTTGAAGAACCCGAAACGAGAACGTTGATAGAGTCGCGGTGTTTGTAAAGTAATTCCATGTCGTAGCGGCTCATGGTTGTGCTCATGTCGCCTGTGTAGGGGCAGTTGAGCTCGTACATGCCGGCGCTATCGACGTTTAGTTTTGTTTCAAAATTCTGGAGCTTGCCAATCCAAAAATCGGGGTGCCATAGTTCCGCTCCGCTTGCGATTTCTGTGACGCTTGAATCGTTTGTATTGACGAGGACGATTTTGGGGTGGGCGCCATCAATGTCTGTAAGTGTTGCTACGGCGAGGTTCTCGCTGTTGTGGACCCATTCCGTGTGGTCAAACGTGTAGCCTTTGGGCGCCGGAATCATCTTGACGAGTTTGCCCGTGCTGTCGGCGATTAGCATTTGTTCGTGCGTGTTGTATTTTGCGCCCGAAAATTCTTTTCCGGTTTTTCCGCCAAAGTCCAGGAATAGTGTCTGCTTTGTCAATTCAGAAAGTGATGCGTTGCAGGCCTGTTCTTCGTTGTACCACGTTTGATTTTTGCCGTTTACGTTTGTGCGGAGGAGCCTTGCGCCCGAAACGGCGAGCTTGCCATCCGCGCTGATGCCGCCGTTGAATGTTCCGTCAAAGAGCTTCTTGGGCGTTTCGAATTTACCATCTGCAAATTTGACGCTCCATGTAGATGCGTTTTCCCATTTTGCCTTGTCGGAATTGTTGTCGGCGCTTGTGACGTAAACGATTTCGGTGTCGCCTTCGTGTACACGCCAGCGCGGGATTGCCGCACTCTCAACATCTAGTTTGTATTTGAGTTCTGTGGAATCAAGGCGACGAACGTAAAGCTCGGATGTTCCCGAAATGCCCTCGTACTTTGTTGAAAATGCAACAAATCTTCCATCAGGCGAAAGGGTGGGGTGGTAAGAGTCGATGGTGTCTACGATTTCAGAGACGGTCGGCGTGCCGTTCGTGAAGTTGATTATTGCAATGTTGCCGGTTTCGTCATTGCGGAAAACGAGTTTGTTATGATAGGTCTTTGTCGATTTTCTTAATTCTGCCGATGTCGTAAGAACATTGATTGGCGATGCAATGGCGATGCCCTTGGCGTTCATCCATACGGCATCTGGAATTTTGCCGAAGGCGAGTCTGAATCCGACGTAGTTTGCCTTGGTCGATGAGGTGACGGTATAAACGTCTCCGCGGTTGTCAAGCGTCATGGCGGCGGGCTCGTTGCGGTAGCTGCCACCCTTTACGACTCGTTCACCGATGTTGCCTCCATCGGGAGCGCCCACGTAGTTGGTAATTGTCGTATCGCGAAATGCGCCCATCCAGTCGTTGACCCATTCCATGGCGTTTCCGGCAAGGTCGCAAATGTCGGCTGTAGAATCGGCGGTGCAGGGCTTGTGCAACTTGTAGTCGGAATTGTCCGCGTTCCAGCTTTTGTGCGGTTCCCAATTGTTTGAAGCGACTAGCGTCCATTCTGCTTCGGTGGGGATCCTGTAAGCATCGCGGTCGGCATGGAATTCGTAACCGGCGAGCTCTGTGCAATGACCGTCGGAATCAAATGTTGCCGAGGTGTAGCTGTAAGCGGTGTCGAGTTTTTCGCTTTTGCTTTTTGCGTTGGCGAAAAGGACGGCGTCAAAAAAGGTGATGTTTGTTACAGGGAGTTCTGCGTTTTCGCATTTGTGATTCTTGACGAGCTTTGCAAAATCACCGCATGTGACTTCGTGCTTGTCAATCGAAAAGTCGTAAGCGAAATTGGCCTTCAGTTTTGCGCCTAATCTAACCGTTGAGTTTTGGGTGCTTATCAGTATCATCCCATTGTGTTCTTTGTCGTTTTCAATGGAAATGTGTATAGACTCGGCAGACGATGTTCCGCTGTCGGAACAACCGATTAAAACCCCTGCGCAAACGATTAGTGCTGGCCATTTCATAGTCAATCAAAATCCTTTTAAGGCTATGGGACAAAATATAAAATTTGGTCAGCCAAAAAAAATGCCGGGTAGTGCTTGTACCCGGCGTAAAAAAGAAACTTAGCGGATTTTATTCTTCCTTGACGAACATGTCCTTGCCGACACCGCAAATGGGGCAGGTCCAATCGTCCGGTAAATCTTCAAAGGCTGTGCCCGGCGCAATGCCGTTATCCGGATCGCCTACAGCGGGGTCGTAAATGTAGCCGCATGCATCGCACTTGTATTTTGCCATAAAATTCTCCTTGCTTAATTGTGCTCTTTTTAAACTATATAAATAAATGGTAGAAAGTCAGATTTTTATATTTTTTTTGTGTTTGTGACGACCCGAGTATATATTGCCGATATTTCTGCGTTGAAAGAAACGCCTGTTTTTGAGCGTTTTTTGGGGCAGGTTCCCGAATATCGCCAAAAAAAGGCAATGTCGTTTAAGTTCCCTAAAGGGAAAATGCAATCGCTTGGCGTTGGACTTTTGCTCCAGATGGCATGTCGCGATGCTGGGTTTGAAGGCGCGGACAATCATATTGCGTATGGCGAAAATGGCAAGCCGTATCTGGCGGATTTCCCGGAAGTGCATTTTAACTTGTCACATTCGGGCGAACGCGTGATGTGCGTGATTTCGCCATTTGAAGTCGGCTGCGATGTGGAAATTATCAAGGGCGACCGCGGCAGGCTTGCTGAGCGTTTTTTCAAGCCCGAGGAATCCGCATGGATCAAGCATTTCGAAACGCTCGAAGCGCAGTCCGAGGCATTTTACAGATTGTGGACGCTCAAGGAATGTTATATGAAAGTGACGGGGCGCGGCCTCTCGCTCATGCCGGATATGTTTGCGCTACACATGGACGAACTCGAGAATGTGACTCTGTTTCACGAAGGCAAGCGCCCGGAATATTCATTCCGGGAAATCGACTTGCACGATGGCTACCGCTATGCGTATTGCATCAAAAACGACGGCTTTATTGCACCGTCCGAAATAAAGCAAGTGCAGTTTACTTGATAACTCTAATATAATCGACGAGCATTTCGTTCGGGAACTGTGAATCGTCTACTTCAAAGCCGGGCCAGTTGCCTGCCACGGCGACATTCAGCAAGAAGAAAAACGGCTTGTGGAATTCCTCGGTATCGCCTTCGTTGCCTTCGATTAGAATTTCGTGGTACATGAAGTCATCGACGAACATGCGAATGTATTTCTCGTCCCACGTGAATTTGTACGTGTGGAACTGCGTGATGTCGAGGTCGAATTTCTGGTTGCGGTAATTGCCGGTGTTGTTGCCATAGGTCGCGTATTTGGCGCCGTTTGCCCAGTGGTTTGTGCCGTAGATTTTGTTTTCTGTATTGACCGCTTCGATGATGTCTATTTCGCCGCAGGCGGGCCATCCGACTGTGTCGAAGTTTTCGCCGAGCATCCAGAATGCAGGCCAGATTCCCTTGCCGGTTGGGAGTGCAATGCGCGCTTCTACGGTGCCGTACTTGAACGAAAATTTGCCTTTGGTGAGCATGCGGGCGGAGGTGTACTTTTGACCTTCGTAGTCTTCTTTCTGGGCACGAATGTGCAAGACTCCGTCCTTGACGTAGGCGTTTTCCTTGCGGTCTGTGTAGTATTCCCATTCGTTATTGCCCCAGCCGCCTGCGCCCGTTCCGATTTCGAAAGTCCATTTGTTTAAGTCTATGGATTCACTGTCGAATTCGTCGTTCCAGAAGTATTCTGCGGCGGGTTCTTCGCTGCTTGAAGAAGTTGTTTCGGCGCTGCTAGAAGATGCTGTTTCGGCACTGCTGGAAGATTCAATTGTCATGCTGCTCGAGGATGCCGCGGAGCTTTCAATTACGCTTTCGCTAGAGCTCGAAAGGAGATTCCCGCTCGAGGCGGGAATGACAAAGGACGAACTCGTTTCAGCGGGAATGACAGAAGAGGAGGAATCCGCGGAACATTCGGCGGGTCCCGCGAAACTGGGTGACGCATCATCGGAACAAGCGGCCAAAGCGACGATTCCCACTGCGGCGATGAGCTTATATACCATAAAACCAACCCCTTACTTTTTTACTTTGCGTCTGGATCTTCCGGGTGGACACGTGCAATCACGCCAACTGTGGCTCGCGTTGCCTTAACCAAGTCCGCTGGCGCCACTTTCAACTGCAAACCACGTTCGCCTGCGCTCACGTAAATGTACGGGAACTGCATCGCTGTCTCGTGAATGAAAATGGGGTAGTTCTTTTTGAGTCCGAGCGGGCTGCAACCGCCACGAATGTAACCCGTCAGCGGAGTCAAATCCTTGAGCGGGACGGTGTCGATTTTCTTGTTGCCACTTACTTTGGCGGCGCCCTTCAAGTCCACTTCGAGATTGCCTGGAACAACGCAAATAAGGTAACCAATCTTGTCTCCATGCACGAGAATCGTCTTGAAAACCTGGTTGATATCTTCGCCCAGGCTGTCGGCCACGTGTTGTGCGCCAAGGTCGTTTTCATCAACCTTGTATGGGATTAGTTCGTATTGAATCTTCTGCCTGTCCAAAATGCGGGCGGCATTAGTCTTTTTGATGTCCATAAATTCCTCAAAAGCGGGTTTAAACCCCTTGAATATTCCAATTTCAAATATAAATCTTTGAGGGTACCGGTTGCAATAGTTGTAAGTGAAAGCTAAATTAAAAAAGTGTAGTTGTATGGTGTTTTGGTGGAGAAGGAGTTTTCTATGGACGTAATGAAGATTGACTATGACTTGTTCAAGAAAATCTTGAAAGAGATTCCATCGAATATTTTCTTCAAGGACACCGAATGCCGCTACGTTTTTTCGACGCATTACTGGCGCCACCTTCAAGGTGCCGAGGATCCTTCGTGGGATATTGCTGGCAAGACCGACCTGGAAATCCGCAAGGATAAGGAAAATGCGAAACTCGCGATGGAACAGGATCGCGAAATTCTCCGTACAGGTAAGGGGACGCAGTACGTCATTGAAATCAATCAGGATGGCGTGACTGAGTTCTTGGAACTGATAAAAAATCCAGTTCGTGACGATGATGGCAATATTATTGGTATTGTAGGGCTTATCAATAACGTTACAGAAAAAATTTTGCTTGAAAAGAAACTCGAAAAGTATGCCCACACCGACATGCTCACGGGCTTGTACAACCGTAATTATTTCGAAGAGTGGGTTTCGAGTCCTGTAAAGCCAGAGATGTGCCCGATGTGCGTGATTTCTGCGGACTGCGACGGTTTAAAGAAAACGAACGATACGTACGGACATGCCATCGGTGATGAACTGATTCGCCTGACGGCATCGCTGTTCCGCGTGGTGCTCCCGGAAAAAACAATGATGTTTCGCGTGGGTGGTGACGAGTTCTTCCTTGTGCTCCCGAATACGACGCAAGATGAATGCAAAAAATATATCGATAACATGAATGAAGTTTCTCGTGCGTTGCTTTTGAAGGGCAAGCCGATTTGCGTTTCTTTGGGTTCTTGCGAAATTCCGTCGCCATCGCTCAACTTTATGCAGGCTATGGAAATTGCGGATAAGCGAATGTACATGGAAAAGAGTACAAAGTACTCTGAACCGAAAGAGTAGAAATTCCATGAGAAGAGATTACAAGGCTGTGCTGTTTGGCAATGGCACTATGGGCGAACGTCATCGCAAGTTTTTTGAGTATTCCGATGTACAGTTTTTAAAAATTTTTGATTTAGAAGATTTAGATTGCGCAGGGAATGTGCGCGCTTCGCTCGTTGATGAATTTGTTTCTAAAGATAAGGTTGATTTTGCCGTGATTGCATCTCCTGCGACAACGCATTACGAGTATGCAAAGCTTTGTTTGGAACGTGGAATCTCCGTATTTGTAGAAAAACCGCTTGCAACGCTTGGTGCGCAAGCGCAAGAATTGGTGGATTTGGCTATCCGCAATAATGTGATTTTATTTGTGGCTCAGTCGGAATGTTTTAATTCGGTGTTCTTGAATTTCCGCAAACATTTTATGGCTGAACTCGGTGCCGCCGGGAATGCCGCGGGTTCGTCGTTCCGTTTGGAATTCCGCCGCGAGCACAAGTATTCTGCGCGTTGCCGCGATGTGAACGTGGCACTCGATTTGTTGGTGCATGACTTGAGCCTTTGCCTTTCGATGTTCCGCTATGAAAATTTGAAAGTGGAAAAGTTCACGATTTCAAAAAATGAAGACCGTGCGCAAATGCAAATAAGCATTGCGAAGGGCTCTCATGCTGGTGCTGAACTTGACTTTATTGTAGACCGCAATAGCGATATCGATGTGCGGACAATTTCTGTGGAGTTCGGGGGCGATGGTGGCCCGGCTTGCGATTACTCGGTGAGCCTTGCACCGCATGACGAAAATGGCGAAGTCATCCATGTCTCGGATTCGCTCGAAAATGAACACAAGTTCTTTTTGAAACTAATGGCGGGAGCCTGTTCTGAATGGGGTAGGCGAGCCGCGCAAAGCGCCGCGAACGCCGTCAAGCTTGCGACAATTTCTACAGCGTCATCCTAAACGAAACAATTATTCGTCACTAAAAAAGTCCGCGACTTTCATCGCGGACTCCCTTATATCATTAACTGGATCCAGATTACAGCTTAATGCTGCACGGCTTGGCGTTCCAGATTTCTTCGGCGTACTGCTTGATGGTACGGTCGGAGCTGAACTTGCCCATGCGAGCGACGTTGAGGATTGCCATTTCTGCCCAGTGCTTCTTGTCCTGGTAAGCATCGGCAACCTTCTTCTGCATATCCACATAGCTGCGGAAGTCTGCGCAGAGCATGTACGGGTCATGCGACAAGAGCTTTTCTGCAATGTGCTTGAAGGTTTCCGGATGATCCGGGCTGAAGAAGCCAGAAGCGATGAGGTCAATCACGCGGCGGAGATCATCATCTTTTTCGTAGAAGTCGCGCGGACGGTAACCCTTAGCGAGGAGGTCCGTCACTTCTTCAACGGTGAGACCGAAGATGAAGATGTTGTCGTCACCGACTTCTTCCTTCATTTCCACGTTAGCGCCGTCGAGCGTACCAATCGTGAGTGCGCCGTTCAAAGCAAACTTCATGTTACCCGTACCCGAAGCTTCGGTACCGGCGGTAGAAATCTGTTCGGAAAGGTCTGCAGCCGGGATGATCTTTTCGGCGAAGGACACGCGGTAGTTCTCGAGGAACACCATCTTGAGCTTGCCCTTGCAATCCGGATCAGCGTCGATGATAGAAGCCACAGCGTTAGCAAGACGGATAATCTGCTTAGCCATCCAGTAACCCGGAGCGGACTTACCACCGATCATGATGGTGCGCGGCATAATTTCCTTGCCGTCCTTCACCTGGATGTAAAGGTGGATGGCATGGAGAATGTTCAAGAGCTGGCGCTTGTATTCGTGAATACGCTTGACTTGCACGTCGAAGAACGTGTTCGTGTCGACGTCGACATTCTGCGTTGCCTTGAGGTACTTGGCGAGGCGTTCCTTGTTCTGCTTCTTGACTTCCATGAATTTCTTCTGGAAATCGGCGTCCTTGGCGAACTTTTCGAGCTTCTTCAAATCGTCCAAATCCTTGACCCAGGATTCGCCAATCTTAGAAGTGATGAGTTCGGACATAGCCGGGTTAGCCTTGCGGACCCAGCGACGCGGCGTCACGCCGTTTGTCTTGTTGTTGAACTTTTCAGGCCACAGTTCGTAGAAGTCCTTGAAGAGCGTGGTCTTGAGGAGGTCGGAGTGGAGAGCTGCCACGCCGTTCACAGCAAACGAACCCACGATGGAGAGGTATGCCATGCGGACCATCTTGCAGCCGCCTTCTTCGATAAGGCTCATGCGGGCGAGACGGTTGTTGTCGCCAGGCCACTTCATGGAGACCATGCGGAGGAAACGAGCGTTGATTTCGTAAATGATCTGGAGGTGACGCGGCAAGAGCTTTTCGAACAAGCTGACCGGCCACTTTTCAAGAGCTTCCGGCATGAGCGTGTGGTTCGTATAAGCGAACGTGTGCGTCACGATGTCCCAAGCTTCGTCCCATTCGAGGTTTTCGATGTCGAGGAGGATGCGCATCATTTCGGCGATAGAGATTGCCGGGTGCGTATCGTTCAACTGGATGGCGACCTTTTCCGGGAAGAGCTTCCAGTCGTTGTTGTGGAGCTTCTTGAAGCGCTTGATGATGTCCTGCAAAGAAGCAGAGCAGAGGAAGTACTGCTGCTTGAGGCGGAGTTCCTTACCGTTCATGGAAGCGTCGTTCGGGTACAAGACCTTGGAAATCGTTTCGGAAAGTTCCATGTCCTGCACGGCGGCGATGTAGTCACCGTTGTTGAAGTAGCTAAGACCGAAGTCGTCAGCGGACTTGGCGCTCCAGAGGCGGAGGTTGTTCACCGTGTTGTTCTTGTAACCCGGGATCGGCGTATCGTACGGGAGGGCCATCACGTAGTCCTTCGTTTCCCAACGGTTGCGGAGGCGACCGTTTTCGTCCATCCAGCTGACCACGTAGCCGTAGAACGGCACCTTGATAGCGTTAGCCGGGCGGGCGATTTCCCACGGGTTCGGGAGGCGCAGCCAGTTATCCGGCTGTTCTTCCTGTTCGCCGTTCACAATCTTCTGGCTGAACATACCGTATTCGTAACGGATGCCCATACCCGTTGCCGGGAGCTCGAGCGTTGCCATGGAGTCGAGGAAGCAAGCTGCCAAGCGGCCGAGACCGCCGTTGCCAAGCCCTGCGTCCACTTCCTGTTCGCGGAGTTCTTCGAGCGTCATGCCGATTTCGTCAAGAGCTTCCGTCACGGCGCTTTCGACGTCGAGGTTCAACACGGAGTTGCCGAGCGTACGGCCAATCAAAAATTCGAGAGAGAGGTAATAGACGCGCTTGACGTCTTTTTCGTAATAGGTGTTCTGCGTCTTGATCCAACGGTCAACAAGACGGTCACGCACGGCGTAAGCCACAGCGAGGAACTTTTCGTGGTCCGTCACCGTGTATTTGCTGCGGGCGAGCGTGTGGTGGATGTGGTCGGTAAATGCCTTGCGGAAGGCTTCCGCATCGGTACCGAGCACTGTAATGTCACTTGCATTCTTGGTAGTTTTAGCCATAAATCTAACCTGCCTGGTATTGTTTATTCAATCCAAGGAAAAGTTTAGAAATTTTTACGAGATTTGCAATACGTTAATTCTGTAAACCTAGGTTGTAAGCCTTTTCAGGATATGTAAGTTTTAAATAAAAGTGCAGCCCGCATCTTGCGCGAGCTGCCGTTGCTATTTTCCGCGCGTTCCGATTGCGTCGTCGCGCGTCTTATTATGACTTGCCGACTCTTGATTACAATTGTCCGGGGAGTACTAGCTTTTCCTTAGGCGGGAAGTTGGCTTCGTACTTCTCGAATTCTTCGGGCATTCGCTCGGTCACGAAGTAGCCCTCGGGGTCTTTGTACGAGCCCATCACTCCGTTCAAGAATCCCTCGTCGAGTTCCTTGCACAAGAAGTATGGCGCGTCGCTGTTTGGGTCGTCGGCGTAGCGGATGCCCTTGGTGTAAGCAGGGACGAATCCGCTCTTGCCATAGAATCCGATGTTTCCGACGATGAGCAGGCAACCTGCGCCCATTTTGCGGGCGAGTTCCATGGAATAGTCGAGGAGCGCCTTGCCGTATCCCTGTCGCTTGTAGTTCGGATGGATGCTGATGGGCCCGAAGGTCATCATGCGGATTTTGCGTCCGTCGTCATCATCGATTTTCGACCACGCGTACATTACGTGTCCGATAATTTGTCCGTCAACTTCCATGACGAGCGAGAGTTCCGGGATAAAGCTTGGGTCGTTCCTGTAATGGTGGAGGACAAAATGCTCCACGCAGCCGGGACGGTAAACGTTCCAGAATGCTTCTCGGGTGAGATTTTCGACGATTTTAAAGTCGCGCGGTTGTTCCGTGCGGATATTGTATTTTTTCATTGTTTATCTCCAAAATTTTTGTGTGAATAGGCACAATCACCTTGGAAGACCGCCTTGAAAACATTCGTCTTCCAAGGCACTAAACAATGAACCAATATTTACTAGATAACATCCAGCCTCTGATAAAAGTGATGCCCTAAATATACATAGTTTTGCCGTGTTTAGGAAATTTTTACGAGGAAATTTTTTGGAAAAATCTAAATTTCAGTGTTAGTATATGAGGAATTTTGGAATATGAAAAATCTTTCCGCCAAGTATCTTGTAGGTGCCCTTTTTGCTGGGCTTTGTGTTTTTGCCGGTTGTGGCGAGGACGCTGCCAATGTGTTTCCGGTGGCTCCGACGAACGTAGTCTCTTCGTCTAGTGCTGCTCAGCCGCAAAGTGGGCCTGCTGAATCTTCTTCTAGCGAAAATGTCGCTTCTAATCCGGCTTCGAGTTCCTCGGTTGTTGATTCTGGCATTCCGGCAAGTTCGTCTGACGTAATCGGTTTGTCCAGTTCCAGCGCAGGTACGGCCCTTGTGAATGGTCCGTTTACTTTTGCGACGACTCCGGGTGCACTAGCCTTGGCTCCGGATGCCGATGGCTTCTATGATATGGGCGATGTCTATAAGGCAGTGCCTAAGACCAGCAAGATTGCTTTTGTAATCCGCCACTCCAAGCGCCAAAAGAATAATTTGGGGACGGAATCGACGCTGACCCCGATTGGCGTCCAGATGGCTCAGACTCTCGGTGCAAAGCTTGTGAGCGATGAATCGTTCTACTACGCTTCGACAAACTTTTTGCGCACAAGGGCGACTTGCGAAAACATTGCCGCAGGCCGTGGCGAAACCGCTGAAGTCGTGACGTGGAATGATATTAACGGCAGCTACTTCTTGACGGTGCCGAGCGACACTTTGGACGCTCTCGTCTCGAACAAGGGCGGTAACCCGAAGTACATCGCTCAATATTCCTACGGCGCTCCTTATTCGTATGCCAATACCGTTGGCGTCGTGATTTCGACTTATTTCTATGACTTGTATGAACGTGGAAACCAGTTCGTGAACGAAGTCATTGTGGCAAACATGCCGAGCTGGAAGCGCGTGAGCATCCTTGTGAGCCATGACATGCTTGTTGAACCGCTTGTTGCTTTTGTCTCGAACAGAACGATCAACTTGAAGGTCTATGAATCTCCGTTCCGCTGGGTCAATTACCTCTCGGGTATTGCCGTGATTGTTGACGAAACCGGCGCCGTAACAGCCCTCCCGGTTCGTGGCGATGAAGTCGGCTGGATGATTCCTAGAGACGAAGTCGACGAAGGTGTCTAATGAAAGTCGCTCTTCTTGGTTCCACAGGACTTATCGGGAAGAGCGTCGCTCAGTTGCTTTCCCGTTTAGATGACGTGGAATCTGTTTTTTGCCCGGTGCGTTCGGTCCCAGACTTGAATGCGCTGGGCATTTTTAATGGCGTATCGAAGTTCAATTTTGAGGCGGTGGATTTTGACGCTCTTTTGAGTGCAAGGCCCGAAGAGCAATGGGCATCTAGCGTTTGCAAGAACTTTACCGGCTGCGATGCGGTGATTTGCTGCCTTGGGACGACGCTCAAGCAGGCGGGGGGTAAGGCTGCTCAAGAAAAGGTCGATTTGCGTTTGCCGCTCACGCTTGCTGCCCTTGCGAAGCGTCAGGGCGTCAAGCATTTCCTGTGCGTGAGTGCCATGGGTGCAAATTCTCATTCGCCGTTCTTCTATAACCGCCTGAAGGGGCAACTCGAAGAGGGCCTCACGATGATGGGTTTTGAATCGCTCACGCTCGTGCGTCCGTCGCTCCTCCTCGGGAAGCACAAGGACAAGCGCTTTGGCGAAGAGCTGATGCAAAAGCTTTTCGGGTCGCACCCGGAATGGATTCCGGCGCATTTCCGTCCGGTGCCTGCAGAGACGGTAGCCGCGCATCTCGTGGCGAACATGCTCAAGCCTCCCGTGGACCACGTTTGCGCAACCGATGGTGTAAAAGGCAAGCGCATTATCTATAACCGACAATTTTTTAAATTTGGTAAAAACATTTCGGAGGTCTTATGACGATTGTCGTCTTTATCCTTTATTTGCTGATGATGCTTGGCATCGGAGCGTATTTCTCTCGCAAGGCGAACAGCCTGAACGCCTATTACCTCGGTAACCGCGGCATGAACAAGTGGGTGGTCGCCATGTCCGCCCAGGCATCTGACATGAGCGGCTGGATGCTGATGGGCCTTCCGGGTGCCGTGTTCGTGAGCGGTTTTTCCGAAGCTTGGATCGGTATCGGCCTTGTAATCGGTACGTACTTCAACTGGAAAATCGTCGGTCGCAGGCTCCGCAAGTACAGCCATTTCTGCGGCGACTCGATTACTCTCCCGGACTTTTTCTCGAACCGTTTCCGCGACAATAAGGGCATCATCCGCGTGATTGCCTCGATTTTCATTCTCGCGTTCTTCTTGTTCTACACGGTCTCTGGCTTTGTTGCTAGTGCAAAACTCTTTGGCACCATCTTCGGTATGGATTACACCACGGGCCTTGTCCTCGGTGCTATCGTTGTCGTGAGCTACACGTTCATGGGCGGCTTCTTTGCCGTTTGCTGGACTGACTTTATCCAGGCTTCGATGATGCTTATCGCGGTCCTCGTGATTCCGCTGATGATCATGAGCGGTTCGGGCGGTTTTGCCTCGACGATGGATGCGGTGAACGCCCAGAACCCGTACTTGATGAGCCTTTTCACGAACGCAACGACGGGCAAGTCCATTGGCCTTATCGCGCTGATTTCTAGCCTCTCTTGGGGCCTTGGCTACTTTGGTATGCCGCACATCCTCGTGCGCTTTATGTCCATCAAGAACGCCGAAGAAATCAAGGATTCTCGCCGTATCGCTATGACTTGGGTGATTATCTGCCTTGCAGCTGTCGTGATGATTGCTCTCCTCGGCCGCTATTACGTGACGGCTAACGGCATCACCGTTGATGACCCGGAACGCATTTTCATGATTCTCTGCCAGGCACTTTGCCATCCGGCGATTGCTGCCATCCTTATGGCCGCCATTCTCGCTGCGATTATGAGTACTGCTGACTCCCAGCTTCTAGTTTCTGCTTCCGCTTTCAGTAACGACCTTTACAAGCACTTGTTCCGCAAGAACGCAAGCAACAAGGAAGTGATGTGGGTGAGCCGTGGCGTGGTCGTGGTGATTACGCTTATCGCTGTGATTGTCGCAATGCAGGGCGCTCCGAGTGCCGACGGCGTGAAGCACGGCAAGAGCTTCCTCGACGTGGTGATGAGCCTTGTGAGCTTTGCTTGGGGCGGCTTCGGCGCGACCTTTGGCCCGATTATGTTGCTTGCTCTCTTCTGGAAGCGTACGACACTCCCGGCTGCTGTTGCGGGTATGCTCGTGGGTGGCCTTACGACATTTATTTGGAAGTTCTACCTCTCCGGCTTCTCCGCCGAAATCTTCCAGATTTACGAACTCGTGCCGGGCTTTATCCTCTCCTTCGTGACGATCGTCGTCGTGAGCCTCTTGACCAAGGAACCCTCTGCCGAAATCCAGCTGGAATTTGACCGCGTGGAAAGCACTCGCTTGAGCGATATGAAACTGTAAAATTGGATGGGGATGGCCAGCCCGTAACGCCTGGCTCCTGATAACAAAACAAAAAAGACGCTTAACAGCGTCTTTTTTTTGTTTTAGAGCGGGCGGCGGGAATGACGGCTTCGCCATATTCCGCTACGCGGATGGCTTGCCGCCCTACGGGTTTATCGCTGTGCGATAAATCCTAAATTCTTTCCACGGGCTACGCCCACGAAAGAATTTAGTCGCACCCTCGACCCCAAGGGGTCGAGAATCCGACCCATACCAACATAAAAAATAAAAGAACCACTCTGAAAGTGGTTCTTTTATTTTAGAGCGGGAAAAGGGACTCGGACCCTCGACCCCGACCTTGGCAAGGTCGTGCTCTACCAACTGAGCTATTCCCGCGAGGGTGACCCATATATAGAAATAAAATTTGTAGTTATAAAGGGGTATGGGGCGAAAA
Source organism: Fibrobacter sp. UWB2 (assembly GCF_002210425.1). Classification (NCBI taxonomy): domain Bacteria; kingdom Pseudomonadati; phylum Fibrobacterota; class Fibrobacteria; order Fibrobacterales; family Fibrobacteraceae; genus Fibrobacter; species Fibrobacter sp. UWB2. The sequence goes on from NZ_MWQK01000006.1 coordinate 225,881, forward strand.
AAGTGAATTTTTTTTGTAGAGCGGGGAAAAGGGATTGTCAAAGTCCAGTCCCCGCTTCGCGGCTGGCCTTTGCCCCTTCGGGCTTGCGCTCACTACGTTCGCGTCAAGCGCAAAATTCGTCTCTTCGCACTTCGTGCATGAGCCGAATTTTGTGATTCGTCGTCAGTCACCCGTGCTAAGGCACGGGCTGACTCCTCACCCTTACGGGCTTATCGCTACGCGATAATTCCTAAACAACTCGTACGCACTTCGTGCATCTCGTTGTTTAGTCGGCCCCTCTTCTCGGGGCCTCGTCCAGTTCAGTACATAAAACAAAAGAGCCTAGCTTGACGCTAGGCTTTTTGTTTTAGAGCGGGAAAAGGGATTGTCAAAGTCCAGTCCCCGCTTCGCGGCTGGCCTTTGCCCCTTCGGGCTTGCGCTCACTACGTTCGCGTCAAGCGCAAAATTCGTCTCTTCGCACTTCGTGCATGAGCCGAATTTTGTGATTCGTCGTCAGTCACCCGTGCTAAGGCACGGGCTGACTCCTCACCCTTACGGGCTTATCGCTACGCGATAATTCCTAAACAACTCGTACGCACTTCGTGCATCTCGTTGTTTAGTCGGCCCCTCTTCTCGGGGCCTCGTCCAGTTCAGTACATAAAACAAAAGAGCCTAGCTTGACGCTAGGCTTTTTGTTTTAGAGCGGGAAAAGGGACTCGGACCCTCGACCCCGACCTTGGCAAGGTCGTGCTCTACCAACTGAGCTATTCCCGCGAGGTGACCCAATTATAGAAATAAAAAATCCAATTGTAAAGGGGGTAGGGTGAAAAAAGTTATATTTTTTGCGTTTAACAAGGTTGTTCATGTTCGGTATTTATATTCACGTTCCATTTTGCGCGAAGATTTGCGATTACTGCGACTTCCGCGTGATGCCTGCGAATGCTCGCCTGTTCGAAGAATATGCGGGTTTGCTGGAACGTGAAATCCGTGCTTTTGCGGCGGCGCATCCTGTATCGCATTCAGCGTCATCCCAAAATGTTCTTTCGCAGGCGCGAACGCTTTATCTCGGTGGCGGGACGCCTTCGATTTTGCCGGGTAAGTGCTTGGAGCGGATTTTCGCGGTACTTGAGGATTGTGGCGTTCGCGTGGATTCGCTTGACGAAGTTTCGATGGAGTTCAATCCGGAATCGTGTACCGAAGAATCTGTGCAGACGGCGCTTTCGTGTGGTGTGCGGCGCTTTAGTCTTGGTCTCCAGACGTTTTCACAGTCGTTGCTGGACCGCATTGGCCGCATGCACACGGTGGAACGCGGCTTTGATGCTTTGCGCTTGTTGACCTCGCTTCCGCGGGCGAAAGTCTCGGCAGACTTGATGTTTGATTTGCCTGGGCAATCGATAGATTCTTTCTTGAGCGATGTGGACCGCTTGTCGGATTTTCCGCTGGGGCACTTAAGCTTTTACGGATTGAATGTGGGCGAGAGGACGCTTTTGGGCGGTCGCGTATCGCGTGGTGAAGAAAAAATTGACGAGAGTTTGTACGAACCGATGTATCTCGGAGGTGTCGAGATTCTTGAGAAAAAAGGCTTCGCACGTTACGAAGTCTCGAATTTCGCAAAGCCTGGCGACGAAAGCTTGCACAACATGAACTACTGGAATCGCGGCGAGTACATTGGCTTCGGGCCGGGGGCGCACAGCTATTTTGGCGGTCGCCGTTTCTGCGCTCCGGAAATGTATCCGCGTTGGCGCGATTACGTGAATGCAGGTTGCTCTGATGCGTCGCTGACTTACGACGATCTTGATAAAGATGACATCTTGACGGAGCGCGTATGGCTCTCGCTGCGCCAGCGCTCTGGTCTCGACCTGAATGCGCTTGCTGCTGACGGAATTTCTGTTTCGCCGGAAGGCTATGAGCAATGGGTCAAGAAAGGTTTTGCGACGCTCGATGGCGGAATCCTGAAGCTTGTCGGCCGTGGCTGGATTTTCATGGACAGCGTTGTGACTGACGTGCTGAACGCCTGCCGATAGCGCTTTCTTCATAAAAAGGAGATGCCCCGTCGGAGCGGGGCATGACAAGTTTAATTTTGGCTTTTAACTACTTATTAATCGCAGCCAAGAACGCGTCCTTCTTTTCTTGCAAGAAGTCCTTGCTGTTGTACTTGCGGATGCGGCGGAGGGCCTGGTCACGCAACTGACGCACACGTTCGTGGGAGATGTTCATGGATTCGCCCACTTCTCGAAGTGTCTGCGGAGCTTCCTGGTTGATGCCGAAAATGCCGGTAATGACTCGGGCTTCGCGTTCCGGGAGCTGCTCCATGAGGTCGCGGGCCAAAGCTTCGACGCTCTGGATTTCGGAATCGGCTTCCGGGTTCGATGCGCCGCTGTCCGGGAGGACTTCGGCGTAAGTAGCCTTGGAGTCTGCCTTGAGCGGGCTGTCAAACGAAACACCGCGCTGACCGATCTGGATCAATTCACGGATTTCTTCGTTGATTTCCTTACCGCGGGACTGTTCGTGCAAAGCCTTACGCACACGGAGGTGCTGGTTTGCCGGCAAGCGGATAAGGTTGCCCTGTTCGTTAATAGCGCGAGTAATGTATGCCTTGATCCACCAAACGCCGTAACTGATGAATTTAAGACCACGGGTATGTTCGAACGATTCAATAGCGCGTACGAGGCCCATAGCGCCTTCGCTGACCAAGTCCGGAAGCGGAATCGGGCAGCCGCGGTACTGAATGGCGACCTTCAAAACAAAGCGCATGTTTGCGGAAATCAGCTTTTTACGGGCGATTTTGTCGCCTTCTTTAGCTTTCTGGAATAGAATCTGTTCTTCTTCGCGGGAGAGAGGTGCAGTGCGACGAATATCTTCTAGGTATCTTTTGAGAGTGGTATCGGTAGAATCAATATGCATTTTAAAAACCTTGCTCCTATAATATCGCTTTTTTAAAGCAAGTTGCGTGCCAATTGTGTAAAATTTTCCAAATTTTTTACAAAAAGTCCTTTAAATGTCGGTTTTGCGGTTTTCGGAGCCAAAAAAGTCCATTATTTTTGTCGTAATTTTACAAAATTGTCGTAAAAATATAACAAATTTTTCAAAACGTGACAAGTTGGACGTGACGACATCCTCTTGGCAAACAAAAAATGTAAAGCCCGGTGTTTCATTTTGGAATACGCTTTCCGCATATCTCATATCTGAAACTTTACTGGATCCCCTACGCTTCGCTTCGAGGATGACGAGTGGTTTTCTAGTAACTAGTAACTAATAACTGGTAACTCTACAATCAAATTTTCATATATTATCCCCGTTATGTCAATAAAAGAGCCCGATCAATCCGTATGGAACCGTTTTTGGCAGCGCAAGAACGACATGGACAAAGTCTATCCGTCTTCGCCGTCTATTATAGAAGCTATTAAGAAGAATTTTAAGCTCGAGGGCCTAAAGGTGCTTGAGGTCGGTGCAGGTACCGGCCGCGACAGTGCCGAACTCGCTCGTTTGGGCGCCGATGTGTATGTTCTCGATTATGCCGAAAATAGCTTGAAAATTGTCAATTCGCTCCGCGAGAGTGAAGGCCTCAAGAATTTGCACTTAGTTCGTGGCGATGCTTTCAAGTCCCCGTTCCCGGACAACACTTTTGACTTGGTGTTTCATCAGGGTTTGGCCGAACATTTCAAGGATTCGCTCCCGCTCTTGCAAGAGAACTTCCGCATCGTCAAGCACGGCGGTTGCTGCCTTTGCGATGTGCCGCAGACCGTCCACCCATATACGGTTATCAAGCATATCTTGATTGCGATGGACAAGTGGTTTGCCGGTTGGGAAAAGCAGTTCACGATGGGTCAGCTCAAGAAGCTTATGCGTGACGCTGGTTTTGAATGTGTCTATGCCTATGGCGACTGGATGCGCCCGAATCTTTTCTACCGCATTCTGCGCGAGCTCTGCTTCAAGTTCGGTATTGAACTCCCGAAGTATCCGCTTGACGGAACGGCCTACCAGAAGATTAAGGACAAGATTTTGGATAGCCTCCAGTCTGTGCCGGTAATGCACTACACGCAGCTTTGCATTGGCGTGATCGGTCGTAAGCCTTAGGTGATTGCTTGAAAATTCTCGTCGTAAATTACCGGGATCGCATGCATCCGGCTGCCGGCGGCGCCGAAAAGCATTTGCATCGCATTTTCGGAAAGATTGTAGAAATGGGCCACACGGTGGTCCTGTTTACGACGACATTTCCGGGAGCCAAAGAACGCGAAGTTGTCGATGGAATTCAGGTCATCCGCAAGGGTGGCGATTTGATGTTCCAGCTCACGGTTGCGCTGAATCTGAAGAAGCTTGACCGCGAATTCAACTTTGATGTTGTTGTTGAAGATTTGAACAAGTTACCGGTCTTTGCCCACTGGTTCGTCCGCAAGCCGCTCCTGGTGCAGATGCATCACTTGTGGCGGAAGTCGATTTTTGCTGAAGCGATTTTCCCGATTGCGTTTATGGTCTGGTTCTTTGAGCGGATTATTCCGTTCTTTTACCGCACGCAGAATTTTGTAGTGGTGAGCCCGAGCACCAAGAAAGAACTCGCCGAAATCGGCGTGGACGAAAGTCGAATTTCCGTGATTTATAATGGGTCCGAAAAACCGAATTTCCCGGGAAGCGCGGACCTTGCGACTGGTATTGCGGAATCTTGTGAGAATACGGCGACTCCGTATTTCATCTGGCTTTCTCGCGTGCATCGTTATAAGGGAATTTGGACGGCGCTTGAAGCGTTTGAAATTTTTTCGAAGTCGCATCCCGAAGTCCAGTTGAAAATTGTGGGCGGCGGTCCGCTTTTGAAAAAGCTCCCAGCTTGGATCAAATCGCACGGCCTGGATGGCAAGGTGGAACTGACGGGTTTTGTGCCTGCCGCTCGCAAGTACGAATTGCTTTCGTCTTCGCTTGCGCTGTTGCAGACGAGCTACAAGGAAGGCTGGGGCCTTACTGTGATGGAAGCGGCGCAGCTCTGCAAGACGACGATTGCGTCGGATGTGCCGGGACTCTGCGATAGCGTCCGTGACGGCGAGACGGGAATTCTGTTCCCGTCGGGAGATGCGGCCGCGTGCGCTTCTGCCATGGAAAAGATTTATAGCGATGCTGAACTGCGCACAAGTCTTGGCAAGAATGCCAAGCGTTATGCCGAATCGTTCAGCTGGGAAAAATCTGCTCGCGAAACGTTGGAACTGTTGGAACGTACGGTTGAGGGGAGCGTACGAAAATGAAGTTGAATCCGAAACTCAAGTCGGTAATTGTTTTTTGCTTAAAGCTGGTGGTGACGCTCGTTCCTGCTTACTTTGTCTATCGTAACATTGTGAGCGACCCGGAATGGGATGTTGGCGACCTCTATAACTTGTTCAAGAAAAACAGCGTTTTCCCGCTTGTGCTTGCGCTCCTTTGCCTCGCGGTTTCGAACTTTACCGCTTGCCTCCAGTGGAAACTCTTGCTCGAAAAACAGGGGGCTCGCCTCAAGTACGCTAGGCTCCTCAAGCTTTATCACGTGGGGCTCTTCTTCAACAACTTCATGCCGGGGAACGTCGGTGGTGACGTCAAGAAGGTTTACGATATCCGCATGCAGGGCGGACAGGATACGGTTGGCGCTGGCTTTACGGCGACGGTGTTTGACCGCTTGTTTGGACTTTTCTTTATCACGTTGTTTGCTCTTGGCGTGGGCGCCTTGTTCTTTATTCACGATCCGGAACAGCGTGCGTTCATGTGGCCGTCCGTCTGGATTTTCCTCGGTTTCTGCGTGATGTTTGCTGGGCTTTTGAGCCGTCGCATTGGCAAGTTCTTCTGCCGCATGGCAGGGAAGGTGTTGCCCGAAAAAATCGAGACACGCTTGTTGCGCATGTTTGAACGTTTCCAGAAGTTCCGCTCCAAGAAACTTTGGGTGAACATCGTTTGCCTTTCGACGGTCACTCAGTCGCTCCGCATCTTTGTGCACTTTTTCTGCGGGATTGCGGTGGGCGTGAATCTCTCGATGTCGTGGTACTTCTATTACATTCCGCTTGTCGCTATTGTGAGTGCGCTTCCGATTTCGATTGGCGGTTTTGGTCCGCGTGAATTTTTGGCGCAGTCGCTTTTTGCGCGTGCAGGAGTGCCAGGACTTGAATCGGTTGTGATTCAGTTGCTCGCTTATTTTGTAAGTTTGATTTTGAGCTTGTTTGGCGCGGTCGCTTTTTTGGTGGGGCAGAAGCCCGTGCCGGCCGAACCTGCGAATGGTCATCCTGAAGCAAGACCGTAAGGTCGATGCGATAGGATCCATAATTTCTTAGATTCTTGTCTATATCCTTTGCTATATGAACCTCGCGCTTAAGGGGCGCAAAATAAAAAATGGATGTAGAAAGTCTTTTGGTCGGGCTGAACTCCGACCAACGTGCAGCGGTACTCCACGATCATGAAAAGAACGGACAACTTTTAATTTTAGCAGGGGCAGGTTCGGGAAAGACTTCGGTCTTGACTAAGCGAATCCAGTACCGGATTATGTCGGGCGTTGAGCCGGAGAAAATCTTGGCGCTCACGTTCACGGCGAAGGCGGCTGCTGAAATGCGGGAACGTGTGCAAAAGCTATTCCCGAATGCGGGGGTGCGGCTCTGCACGTTCCACTCGCTTGCGCTGTTTATCCTCAAGTCGAAAGTCCCAGCGGCGGACTCTTGCAACTCTTGCCCTGCGTACGAGCTTGTCGGATTCAAAAAAATGCCGGTCCCGACGGAATCGGCGGACAAGACTTTTATGCAGGAACTCGCGAAAGTCGGCGGTCGAAAATTCCGCTTTTCTCGCGAAGAGCTTTTCTCGGATGCACATCCCGCGAAGCTCCTCAAAAAACTTGAACCATTGCGTAATCGCATCTTGGAATCGGGTCAAGTCGTCTTCGAAGACCTCATTTATCAGGCGATTAATCTGCTCGAAAATCACGAGGCGGCGCGTGCATATTTCCAAAATCAATGGACCGAAATTCTTGTCGATGAATACCAGGACATCAACCCGTCGCAGTATCGGCTTGTCAAAGCGCTGCTGGGTGATCGCAAGTCACTCTTTGTCGTGGGCGATGACGACCAGGCTATTTATGGATTCCGTGGGGCAGACATCGGGAATATCAACCGTTTCCGCGATGACTTCAAGGAGAGCTCGCTTATCCGCTTGGAATGGAATTATCGTTCGGTCGCGAACATTTTACATTTTTCGAATAGGATTTTTGAAAACAAGCCTATTCATTTGCGGAAGGTTTTGCGTGCGGGTAACATGAACGGCTCGGGCGGCTCGCCGATTTTCAAGGAAAACCGTGAACCCGAAATATGGGTGAGTGAAGACCCCGTTGAAGAAATGCAGAAAATCATCACGAGTATCAAGTTGCTCCGCGAAAGTTATGACCTCCAATGGAAAAACTTTGCAATCCTCGTGCGCTATAATAGGCAACGCCTATATTACGAAGAAGCTCTCCGCGATGCGCGCCTCCCGATCGCAGGGACGGTCGTTTCGGAGACGGGTAACGTAGAGGGGGAGGGCGAAGTCCTTGAAAATGGAATCCATGTGGAAACGGTCCATGCGTCCAAGGGGCTCCAGTATGCGGTGGTCTATTATGCGGGAATGTCCGAGGGGCTTACGCCGGGTTCGTGCTTGGGCACGCGTAAGGAACGTCAAAAACAGCTCGATGAGGAACGCCGATTGTTTTACGTCGGGGTCACGCGGGCTGAATCTTTTTTGGTTTTGCTATATTGCAAACGTAGATATTGGAAAGGGCGCCTGACGAAACTCAAACGGTCTCGTTTTTTGCCCAGGGAAAATTCAAAAACAGAGTGTAATATGCCAGTTATGTTATTTAGGATATATGGAGCGGCAAGAATTTTTGCGTTTATGCTCGAATATATTTTCAAGATTGCATTCATGTACATTTTCCGTCGCAAAGACCTGGATCCATGGCTTGAAGAAAAGGTGCAGGTATTCTCCCGCTTCTGCATGAAGGTCTTGCGTGTGGATTTGACGATTGAAGACCAGGCGCAACTTGCGAAAGTGGACTGGACTCGCCCGGTGTTCGTGATGGGCAACCACCGTTCGTACCTGGATATCCCGCTCGCGTTCCTTGCCTTGCAGCGTACTGTGGGCTTTATCGCGAAGACTCAGTTGCAGCGCATCCCGATTCTGAACTTCTGGATGCACAAGCTCGGTTGCGTCTTTATCGACCGCGAAAAGGGCGGCGGCGCCGCGATTATCCAAAAGGCTATCCAGTCGGGCAAGATGCCGAGACTCTTCATTTTCCCGGAAGGCACCCGTAGCAAGCGCGATGGCATGGTCGCTTTCAAGAGCGGTTGCTTTAGACTTGCCGTCGAGGCAAACGCTATTATATTGCCGATGGTCACTCGTGGTTCCGACTTGCTTTGGGAACACCGCAAGGATTCCAAGCATCACCCGGTCAACATCAAGATTCTCGAACCGATAGATACGGTTGAATTCAAGAAAACTCACGGTGGCGATGAAATGGACCCGCGTCATGAACTGCTCCCGTATGTCCGCAGCAAAATGGAAGAGGCTTATGATAGGCGTCTTTGATTCTGGATTTGGCGGGCTCACGATTTTGCAGAAGCTTCGCCACACGCTCCCGCAGTACGATTACCTGTATCTGGGGGATAACGCCCGTGCGCCGTATGGCTCCCGCAGTTTCGAGACGATTTACCGCTACACGCTCCAGTCCGTGCGTGAACTTTTCCACCGCGGCTGCCCGCTGGTGATTCTCGCGTGCAATACGGCGTCGGCAAAAGCGCTTCGCAGCATCCAGCAGCAGGTGCTCCCGGTTGAATTCCCGGACCGTCGCGTCTTGGGCATTGTCCGCCCGACCGCCGAAGAGATTGGGAACTTCTCGAAGACGGGGCATATTGGCATTTTTGCCACCGCGGGGACGGTCTCTTCGAATAGCTATGTTCTTGAAATCAGCCACTTTTTCCCGAACTTGAAGGTGACGCAGCACGCCTGCCCGATGTGGGTGCCGCTCGTGGAATACGGCGAACGCGGGACCGAGGGCGCCCGATTCTTCGTGAAAAAGGACGTGGACCAGCTGCTTGCGGCTGACCCTGAAATCGATACAGTTTTACTGGCCTGCACGCATTACCCGCTCCTCGAGGATGAAATTCGGGCCGCACTTCCACCGCACGTCCGCTTGGTGGTCCAGGGCGATATCGTCGCCGACAAGACTTTGGACTACCTCAAACGCCATGTGGACATGGAAAATCGGCTTTCGAAGGGCGGTTCCGTGCATTATTTGACGACCGATACCGCAGAATTCTTCAAAAAAGGCGCTTTTCGCTTTGGAATGGAAAATATTTCGGCGGAGTCGTTGACTTTTTAATAAGTAAATTGTATTTTGATAATTGTTACTGACGAACCGTACTCGGTCCGCTTGTACTCGTTTTAATTTTCGAACTTTAAACTATTTGAGTGGATTTATAAAATGCCGAAAACACAGATCAATCTCGAAGGTTGGCAAGACTACCGTGGCAACATGGCGGGTAGCCTGCTTTATGTCGAAACTAGCCATCAGTCCGAAATGCCTGTCCGCGACCAGCTGAATGAAAATGAAAAGGGTTTTCTTTACGAACCGAACTATGAAACCAGCACCTATGGTCTGATGAGCTGCTACAATGTGAAGGCTATCAACACGATTGTGAAGAGCAAAAGCCGTTACATTCTTTTCGGTACCCGCTACGAAGGCTTGAGCGATTCCGAAATGCGCAACAAGTACCTTATCATGGGTTACATGCGTATTGATAAGATCAAGGATGTACGTACCCGTCACGTGCAGCGCTATATGGCAAACCCGGAAATGGAAGAACCGGAATGCATGCAGATGGAACACAACTGGGCTGTCTACGGTCCGATGCGTTTTGTCTCCCTCGACGATTCCTTCGTTGTGACCGATGAAATTCTCAAGGAATGGGGTTACAAGGGCCATGCTTCCCGCCAGCTCAAGACCGTGTTCTCCAAGGAACACCTCGAAAAGATTCTCGCTCACTTGGATTCCAAGCAGGATATGATTGACGAGTATATCGCTACCGTCGATGAATACAAGGAAGCCCTCGCCGAAGAATAATTCTTCGAAAAGCGAAGTCTAAAGTCCCCGCCTCGGCGGGGATTTTTTTGTTAGAAGCGGATTGAAATGCCGAGGTGGGTGGCAAATCCGTTGCGGAAAATGAGCGACGAAATGTCGCCGTCCAGGGAACCTTCTTTGTCCTTGGGTTTCTTGCTGGACTGTCCACCGATTCCCGGAAGGCTGATTCCAGACTGGGAACCAGAACCTTCTCCCGGCTTGTCGGCGTTGTAATCTTTGTAGTCGATGTAGAACGGGATGATTTGGGAAATGCCGTATTCCAGCGCAAATATGACGGGGCTGTTCTTGCTTGGCTTGCGGACTTCGCAGTTGAGCATGAGGACGCTTCCGATGCTGTTCAGCTTTCGCCGTGTGTTCTCGTAATTGATTTGGCGCGTGGCAATCATGGTCGTCTCGATTTGCTTATCGACGTTGAGTTCTCCGCTGGCGCCAAAGAAATCGAGTTCAACCTTTGGGGTGAAAATAAATCGGCTCCCGAGATTCCAGTAGTAAGAGGCGCCGCTGAGAATGGCGGATGCTTCTAGGTTCGCGTCAATGCGGAAGACTTTTTGCAAAAAGGAGAATGAAAGCCCTTTGATGACTGAGGCGGGGAGCGCCCGGTTGGGCGCAAGCGTTTCGAAGAAACGGTTGGGATTGCTGCGCAATCTCCCCGCTATATGTGCAAATTCCAAATGCGTGCGGAGACGTTCCCAACTCCAGTTTGCAAATCCAAAGTGCATTGTCGCATCGAGCGGCATGTACATGAACCGCTTGTGGCTTTCTTCGCTGTGGAATATCCCGTAGAGAGTCACGTCGGCTTTTGTAAATGAATATCCTGCATTCAAACGGGAATGACTGAACGCGTGTCCGTAGCGGGCTCCGAGTGTGATGATGCTTGCGGAGTCTCTGACGTAGTATAGCTTTTCGGGGTTATGCGGTTCAGTTTTTGTGTAGGCAAGGGATAAATTAATATAGTGGTTGTCGATTTTATAATCGGCTTCGAGGCTCCCGTAAAAAACGTGGGATTCCCAATCTGCCGTGATGGAGTTGATGATGTTGTTTTCTTGCTCGGGTAACCAGCTGATGCTCCCTAAGCTTACTGTTCCGCTAGCGATGGTCGCCTTGGCGCGGAAAAGGGAGTCTAGGCGGTGCGCCGAGATGGTGGCAGTCACAAAGGGATAGCTATTGATGTTTAGACCGACCGAAACGTATTTAAAGTGCTTTTCGAAACCGGCACTTGCAATATTTTGTTCGTTGACGCCCTTGATATGCCATTGGTCTGAGTAACGTCCCTGAATGGCGATATGTTCGAATGCGCCGTAAAAATCATAGCTGCCAACGGTGAGCGAATCGCGTATGCTACAAGACCTTGCAGAAAACTGTTTGTCGCTCAGGTGGAGCAAAAAAAGCCCGCCGCAATCGGCGAGCCCAACATTACTTAAGGCAAGGGCCGCGTTTACCGCGAGCCCAAGAACAATGAGTATTTGTTTAACGGTTTTCACTACCAGTCGTATGCGTCGTCGTTACGGGATTCGGTTTTGAGAATTTCCCAGAACTGGTCTGTTGTCATGCCGGGCAAGACTCCGCTGAACGTGATATCCGGGAAGAAGATGAGCTTCTTCATGTCGTCAAGCGTGTAGTCTACAGGATCCACTCTTCTGTTGTTCTGCAATGCATCGGCGAGTCTGAATTCGTCAACCTTGCCGTTTACCAGACCCTGAATGGATATCGTCTTGTTGCCCATGGCGTCGGTGAAGTAGAATACGTTTTCTACAAAGTCATCGTATGCGGTTGCGAACAGCGGAACTCCGTTTTGAACCTGGCAAATCGAAGGACTCAGCGTAATCGGAGCGGGTGTCGTCACGACGGTCCTGTCTCCGTAATAGTCGTCATCGTCTTCAAATGTGAGGGTGCAACCGTTTGCTGTGACGTAGAAACATTTGTAAGAATAACCGGAACCATAAATTTCGACATCGGCACAGTATTCGGCGGTGCCTGCTACGTAGCTGCGGTTGGAATAGAGGTACCCGTAGAAGTAATCGAGGTTTGCGGATTTTGCAATCTGCTTTCGGACGGCTTCGTTGATTTCGTATTCAGCGTGAGAATCGCCATAAAGCTGTGTTGTCCAGTAGAATCCGTCGACCGGGGTGTACCATTCGGAATAGTCGTAAAGCTTGTGGTACGGGAGGTAATCTTGCCAGCCGTCGGTAATCTGGAAGAACTTGGCAATGTTGACCGTGACCTTGGAACCTGCCGGGAGTGTCACCGTGACACCCGTGTGTAGAGCCTTGCGGTAATGTTCCAGGGAGTCGATTGCTTTCTGGAAATCCTTAGCGCTTACGTCGGACATTTCGTCGTCACCGACGACGTAAAGGTCGTTTGCCTGCGTCAAGAGCCCAGTCTTGGATTCTTCGATGCCGTACTGGAGGCCGACTTCGACATACTGGATGGCGGAATCGAGAAGGTTCGGAATGTTGGTGTAGCGCTGCTTCCAGCTGTCATAGACGGTCGAGAAGGAGCTGCCTTTGTCCATAAATGAGGCAATTTGTTTTGCAACGGTTGGGGTGTGACCATCGTTTTGGTCGACGTCGTTCATCCAATCGTACTTGCCGTTGTCAGAAAAGTCGATATTGATGCTTGCGCCGAACGTGAGGGCTGCCTTTGCAACATACATGGCGGCAAGAGTCGGGGCGAATTCGCCACGGTCGAGTTCAAAAGTCCTATCGTCGAGGGTGTAGTTGCAAACGAACTTGTCGTCACCTACGATATTTTTCAAGTAGATAATGGCGGAGTCTACGGACGAGATGGCGGTTGCCATGGCTTCTTGGCCCATGCTCGTGAGGTGCTTGCCATCGCCTGCGACAAGGAGCTTGTTGAAATCGTCGACGCCCATGTCGGCGAGGTCGACCTTGTTCGTGACCGTGTCGATGAACGACTTAATCTTGGTGTTGTTCATCAAGTCCGTGATGATGCTCAGGGCGTAGCCGAGTTGAGCTTCGCAGTTGCCGGGGAACTTGTCCAAAACGGCCTTGAACGTGCTCTTGGTCGATGCGCTTACGGCCTGTGCGTTCTTGAGATTACCACGGTCCAGCTCTTTTAAGATGTCCGTAATGTTAGACTTTGCGGCTTCAAGTTGTGCAGCAACGGACGGGTCCGTGACGGCTTCGCAACTGTAGGCGGTGAATGTGGGCGTGGTTGGCGTTGTCGCCTGTGTGAAAGGCCCGTTGGGCGTTTCTTCACTACAGCCCGCTAAAAATGATAGTGCCCCTAAAGATAAAATAGGCAATGATTTTAAAAAGTTCATTTTGAACCCCCTTCTTAGTACAAAATTACAATTTTTTATAAGTTAAAAGTACTACGGCTCCCTGCATAGCCTGAAAAAGTAATGGTATATAACCTAACAATCCTGCAGACAAAACAACTGGTGCAGGTATCCCGAGAATCCCTGTAAACAAGGCGACTTGCGTCCCTTCGCGAATGCCTATGCCGTTGAGGGAAATCGGTAACATCGAAATGACGATGGTAATGCTTGTAAATACGACGAGAATGCTGATGTCGATATCGACGTTGACTGCTTTAAAATAGGCGTATGCGGTGAATAGCGTCAAAAGCTGTAACCAGAGGGAATCTAGCGAAGAAAGTAAAATCTGTTTTTTGTGGTGCCTGTAAATGGAAAGACTTTTTTGAAGCTTAGCAATGAAGGTAAGCTTGTTTGCGATAGATGCCGGGACGGGAATTTTATCCGAAAACAGACAAAGTGAAATGAAAATGATGCAGGCGAGACTTGCAACCGTCATGATCAAAGTGTAAATCCATGGGATTTCTGCTTTGCTTAAGGCGAAGGGGAGGGCGATAAAAAAGCAGAAAAACATGGCAAGTAGCCCTTGAATGCGGGCTATCAGGACCGCAGATACGGATTGGCTTGTCTGATTGAAGTTTTTGCCGAATGCAAGTGACTTTACGGCGTCGCCACCGAAGCCTGTCGGGAGTAGGTTGTTGAAGAAATACCCCATGGCCGTGTAGGCGTAATAGGTCTTGAACGGGATTTCCGGACCTTGCACGGAAAGTCCCTTCCAGCGGTTGGCCTGGATAGCCATGACAAGCGTTGCTGCAACGAGCATGGCAATGATCCATGGCGTCATGCCAAAATTCCAGTTTTCGATGACTTCATTTAACGGAATTTTGTGGAAAATATAGGCAAAACCACCCACACTTACGAGTAGTTGTATGATACGCTTTAGGATTCTCTTTTTGTTCGTCTTATCGTTTGCCATCGGCTATATTATAGCATTTTACGGCTGTTTTTGTAAAGGTTGTCATAATTTATTTGTGCCTAAAAATGAGCTTTTTTGTATTTTCATGATACGGGTTGTATTCTGATGATACAAATTGTCAATTTTTGACTCTAAAATCGTGATTTTTTTGAATAAAAACCTTGCCAATGCCTTGCTTTGAAAATCATAAAATGTTATTTTCTTTTACATCCAAGAAGGAGTAGGTATGAACATAAAGTATTTAGCTTCCGTTGCTGCATTGGCCTCGTTTGGAGTGTTTGCGGGGTGCTCGGAATCGACAACGCCATCACCTGTCGCAGGTGAACAGGGCGGTACAATTGATGTGGGTGGTGTTGTTGCTTCGAATACGAGCTACAATGCTGCAAGAACGAAGCTTTCCCGCTGCTCCCACGCTGTGGTGAACCAGTGGGAAATGGATACGACGGCAGTCGAACAGAAAGCGGTAACCGTTTCTGCCGAATCTGCTTTTGAAGGGGAGAACTTCGCCATTGAGGCAAACGTTGCAGTAGATGAATCAGATGCATATACAGTTGCTTCTGCGGGTATCGGAGGCACAGGCTCTGCATGGATGCTTCAGGTTGAAAATGGCGAAGTCGTCTTTAAGTGGCGCGACAGTCAAGAAGGAGGCTGGCGCGTCCTTAAAGCCGATAAGGATGTCCATAAAGGGGTATGGAACGATGTCCGCCTGGAACATGTGGACTCGTTGAGTGTCCTTATCGTTAATGGTGAAATCGCCGGTGCTTACAAGCACTCGTCCAAGTTGGGGAACTTGGACGGCGATTTAACCATTGGTTTTGATCGCGCAGAAGGGGATGATGCCAACAATAGTGGGCGTATCGCCGTTATTCGCGTAGAATATACGTTCGATATCTACGTCATTCCGGTTGAATCTTCTAGCAGCGCTGTTGTGACAGAAGATCCGAAATCTACGCTCGGTGACTATCCGTGGATTGCCGCTTGGGAATTCAATGACGACTCCGACGTCGGTCGCGATTTCACTGGAAACGGCCATACGGCTGTTATTGGCGAAGGCGCCGTTGCTACGGCTGATGGCATTGCAAAGTTTGATGGCAAGTCCGGCTTTAGCGTTCCGTTGACTCCGGATTTGAAGATTAACGATTTCGTAATCGAATCCCGCTTCAAGCCGGCTAGCTCCTCCCGCTTTAACAACATCTTGGTGGCTGAACCTCCTGGACGTTACGGCGATGGCTGGATCTTCCGCCTCGGCTACGGTAAGCTGTATTTCAACATCCGCGATGCCGCTAATGGTACCGGCTGGTCTGAATTCGAAATCGCCCCTGTCCCGATGGACGAATGGACGGTTGCACGTGTCGAACGCCTTGGTGACGAAATCAGCTTCTTTATCAATGGCGATTTGGTGAAAAGGGTCAAATTCAATGGCGATGTCAGCGACCTGACCTATAACTGGGGCGTTGGCTATGATGCCATGAACCAGGCTCTCCATCAGCGTTACTTTGACGGTGAAATCGACTACATCCGCTTTGGCGAAAATGTTGCCGAACCGAAAAAGGAAGATGTTGAAGAACAGAAGCCTGTTGAAAAAGTCGAAGGCGATTGGCTTGCCGCTTGGGAATTCAATGACGACTCCAATGTCGGTCGTGATTTCTCCGGAAACGGTCACACGGCAAAGATTGGCGAAGGCTCGGTTGTCGCTATTGACGGTATCGCCGCTTTCAATGGCAAGTCTGGATTCTATGTGGATCTTGCTAAGGATATCAACATCAACGAATTTGTGGTCGAAGCCCGTGTAAGGCCGACTCAGTTCGGTACGATGCAGAATATCATTGTGGCTGAACCTCCTGGACGCGGTGTTGATGGTTGGCAGCTCCGCATTGACGAAGGTGTTTTGAGAGTCCATTTGCGTGATACCGATAAGGATTACGATGACTGGAACATTTTCCCGGGCAAGAAGATGGCTCTCGGCGAATGGAGCACGGTCCGTGTTGAACGCAGCAATGATTCTCTCAAGGTCTTCCAGGATGGCGTACTGACGGTTTCTGTTGCCTATAAGGGTGACTTGACCCAGATGCGTTATGATTGGGGTATTGGCTACGATGCCATGAACCAGGCTTTCCACAACCGCTACTTCATTGGTGAAATGGATTATATCCGCTTTGGCAAGTTTGAAGGTTTCTCCGACGTTAATGATGCCTCCTTGACCGAAGTGAAGCCGCTCGTCGCTTGGGAATTTAACGAACCGACCTTTGTGGGACTTGATGCAATGTCTAACAATTCTACGAAGTTCCACGCCGGGGCCCCGGTTGTTGAAGATACGACGCTCAAGCTCGATGGTCAATCTGGCTTGAAGGTGTATCTCTCTCCGACCTTCATTCGCAATACCTTTGCAGTTGAAGCTCGCGTAAAGCCGACTAAGTTTGGCGGTATGCAGAACATCATCGTGGCTGAACCTCCTGGATGCCTCGGTGACGGCTGGATTATCCGTCTCGATGATGGCGTTCTTGATGTTTACTTCCGCGATGAAAACACCGATGGTACTGCTTGGAATTCCCTCTATGGTCAAAAGCTTGCTCTCGATGAATGGACCACGATTCGCGTAGAACGCAGCGCTGATTCTATCAAGGTGTTCCAGAATGGCGAACTGACGGTTAAGGCTGCCGCCAAGGGCGATGTGTCTCAGCTGGGCTACGACATCGGTATCGGTTATGATGCCATGAACCAGGCTGTACACAACCGTTTCTTTGTCGGTGAAATCGATTACATCCGTTACTTCGAAAAGTAATCTTTTACTCCTGGTTTAATGTATATTTGAAGGGTCTCCACGATTTTCGGGAGCCCTTCTTTTTTTGGTTAATTATGGTTATAGACGTCGGAATTATCAATTATAATGGTGGATCGGAACTTACGGAATGTGTCAAGAGCTTAAAGGCGCAGTCTAGCCCGGTTCGGGTTTTTGTTTTTGATAACGCATCGACGGATGATTCCATTGAACTCCTGAAAAAACAGGGGCTGGATTGCCAGATTACGCAGTGCCCCAAGAATCTGGGATATGCGGGCGCCTGTAACGGTCTCTTGGAACAGATGGATTCCGAGATTCAGGTGCTTTGCAACATGGACCTGGAATTTGACCCCACGTGGGCAGAAAACTTGCTCAAATGCTTTGAACGCCACCCGGAGGCGGGTTCTGTCGCAAGTCTCGTGATGGAAAAGAGCGGCTTTGTGAATGCTGTGGGCGTTTTGCTTGGCGCGGACCTCTTTGCAAAAAATGAAGGCAGTGGTCTTGATGCATCTGATGCGGATATCCGCGAGAAGGACGTCTTTGGTTGCTATGGTGCCGTGATGAGTTTCCGCAAGGCGGCAGCGCAGGCGGCGGGCAAGATGGATGATAGCTTCTTCTTGTTCTTTGAAGAGACGGAATGGTATTTCCGCCACAATCTGGCGGGGTTCAAGACCGTTTTTTGCCCCGAGGCGAGAGTGTATCATGAACGCTCGATGACGACGGTGCGCTATTCTCCTTTGAAATTATTTTATTCGGAACGCAACCGTTTGCGTTCGGCGATTCGTCTGTTGCCGTTGGGGAGTATCCTGGTGCTTCCGGTGCGCGGTTTTGTGCGTTACCTGAACATGGCAAAGGGCGGTGTTCCCGGCCAGTCTGGCGATGGGAAAAAGCTTTCGAAAGTCGCTATTTGCAAGGCTCTTGCAAAGGCTTGGCTAGAGGCTTTGGTTTCGCTCCCGAAGGAATGGGCGACCCGCAAAAAGTACGAACGCAAATATGGGAACGTGACGGGAAAAGTTCGTGAACTCCTTGCCTCATATCCCTTGCAAGATAAGTAGTGCTCATAGCTATTTACTAAATTGCAAGCATGGCGTTCGTTCATTTACAGACTCATTCTGAATTTTCGATTTTGCAGGCTTCGGCCCGACTTGATGATATTTTGGCGGCTGCCGCAGCAGAAAACGCACCTGCTGTTGCTTTGACGGACCATGGTGCCATGTTTGGTATTCTTGAAATCCAGACGCGTGGCAAGGAACTGAACAAAAAGCGCAAGGAACAGGGACTCCCGCCGGTTAAGACGGTTTATGGCTGCCACATTTACGTGGACACGCCGAGTGCAAGCCAGAAAGATCCGACAACATTTGAACGATTGACGCTCCTCGTCGAGAACGAAAAGGGCTATTACAACCTGCTACGCATTGTGAGTTACCGCTACGAAGACGGGGAGCGCTGGGCAGAAATTCCGTCCGTGCCGCTCGAGACGATTAACGAATTTAAGGAAGGCATTATCGCCATTGCGGGCGATTATTTTAGCCGTTACGGCCAGAATGTAGCTTCGGGCAGGGATTCTCTTGCGCTCGAATACATGGACCGCCTGAACGAGATTTTTGACCACGACCACCTGTACATCTCGGTTTGCGATAACGGGATTCCGCAGCAAAAGAACGTGAACAAGTTTAACGTGGAACTTGCGAAAAAGTACGGTCGTGAAGTCGTTGCCGTGGGCGATGTCCATTACATCAAGCCCGAAGATGCCACATCGCACAAGATTTTGCGCTGCATCTCGCTTAAGGTCACGCTGAACGGTTTTGAAGACAAGCGTTTCCCGACGGAAAAGTTCTATTTCCGCACCGAAAAGGAAATGGTGGAACTGTTCGGGGATATCCCGGGCGCTATCGAGAATACGGTCAAGATTGCCGAACGCTGTAACTTTACCGTGAAAACCGGTATCGGTGATGAATTCTGGCCGCGTTTCAAGATTCCTGATGAATTCCTCGCTTCTGAGGAATACCAGAACATCAAGGCCATCATGAAGGCGGAATACGATGCGGAATATCCGGTCGTTCGCGAACGTGAACTCAAGGGTATCATCAAGGACCGCAAAAAGAAGGTCAAGGCAAATTACTGTGCTGAAAAAGGCATTGCCGAAGATGCGCTGACCGATGCGGACAATGCCGAAATCGACCGCCTATCTCAGCCGGAATTCTTTGATGAAGATGACAACAAGGCTTGGAACAAGAACATACACCGTTGGTGCAAACCGGGGGGCGATGCCGATATCTACATCACGCATCTTTGCAATGAACGCTTAAAGTGGCGATTCCCCGACGAAGATTTTAAGTTCCCGGCTCACGAAACGAACGTGGGCAAGCGCATGTACAAAGAGCTCAACTGTATCCGTAACATGAACGTCGCGGGCTACTTGCTCATTGTGTGGGACTTCATCAACTGGTCTCGTGAACACGGCATTCCCGTGGGCCCGGGGCGTGGTTCCGCTGCTGGTTCCTTGGTCACTTACATCATCGGTATTACCGACATCGACCCGCTCACTTTCGACCTCCTTTTTGAACGATTCCTGAACCCGGAACGTGTGTCCATGCCGGATATCGATACGGACTTTGCAGACCGTGACCGCGGCCGCGTGATCCAGTACGTGACGGACAAGTACGGCAAGGAGTGCGTGGGCCAGATTATTACCTACGGTATGCTCAAGTCGAAGGCGGTGATTACGGACGTCGCGCGCGTGCTCGGGATTCCGCCTGCCGAAGCGAAGGCCATTACGAAGCTCTTCCCGCAGCGTACGTTGAACTTTAGCCTAAAGCAGGCCTGGACGGGTAAGGACAAGAAGGGCAACAACCTCGAAGATGGTTACAGCCCGGAACCGTTGCAGGCGATGATTGGCAGCCGCGCAAGCTACCAGAACCTTTGGGATGTCGCAAAGCGACTTGAAGATTTGCCACGCCAGACGGGCGTGCATGCTTGCGGCGTGGTGATTACGCCGACCCCGATTTACAACCTTGCTCCTCTGTACCGTGCCGCTCCGGAAGATACGCCGGTGGTGATGTACGATAAGCACTACGCCGAAGACATCGGACTTTTGAAGATGGACTTCCTTGGGCTTATCAACTTGTCCATCATTCAGGATACGGTGCGAATGGTCGAACAGAACCGCAACATCAAGCTTGTGATGAATAAGATTCCGATTGATGACAAGGCGACGTTCGAACTTTTGGGCAAGGGCCTTACGACGACGGTGTTCCAGTTCGAATCTCCGGGTATGCAGAAGTACCTGCGCGAGCTGAAGCCGACTCGAATCTTTGACCTTATCGCTATGAACGCCCTGTACCGACCGGGGCCGATTGACCAGATTCCGCACTTCATTGCCCGTAAGAACGGCAAGGAAGAGATTGACTGCTACCATCCGGACTTGGAACAGGTGCTTGGCGAAACGTACGGCGTTATCGTGTACCAGGAACAGGTGATGAAGCTTGCCCAAATTCTGGGTGGCTACTCGCTGGGTGGCGCTGACAACATCCGCCGTATCATGGCTAAGAAGATGCCGGAAAAGATGGCAAAACTCGAGCCGGAATTCTTCCAGAAATGCTTGGACAAGGGCTACGACAAGGCGATGATCCAGAAGGTCTGGGACGCCGTGCTCCCGTTCTGCGGATACGCATTTAACAAGAGCCATGCTGCAGCTTACGCTTACGTGGCTTACCAGACGGCGTACCTCAAGACGCATTACGGCCCGGAATACATGGCTGCATCCATGAC
Source organism: Fibrobacter sp. UWB2 (assembly GCF_002210425.1). Lineage (NCBI taxonomy): Bacteria > Pseudomonadati > Fibrobacterota > Fibrobacteria > Fibrobacterales > Fibrobacteraceae > Fibrobacter > Fibrobacter sp. UWB2. Next base: position 246,768 of record NZ_MWQK01000006.1, read on the forward strand.
CTCCAAGATGGGTAAGACCGAAGATACGGTGACCATCATTTTGGAATGCAAGCGCCTTGGAATCCCGGTCTTGTCGCCGAACATCAACACGTCTTTGGGTGTGTTCTCGGCGAATACGAAGGGCCAGATTCTTTACGGTCTCGCGGGTATCCGCAACGTGGGTATCGCGGTTGTCGAAGACGTGGTCGCAGAACGCGAACGCCGTGGCATCTACAAGGACATCTTTGATTTCTGTAAGCGCGTGACGGAATACCAGGCGGCTCAGCCTGAAAAACGCCCGCCGCTCAATAAGAAGGTCTTGGAATGCTTGATTATGGCTGGCGCCTTGGACGATTTGCCGGGCAGCCGTGCCGTGCAGGTCGCAACGGTGGACCGCGCTTTGGAAGTCGCCATGCGCAGCCAGGAAGACAAGGCCAAGGGCCAGGTCTCGCTGTTTGACTTGGGTGGCCCTGCCGCTATGCCGAACACTGCTGAAGTCTTGGAAGAAGCCGAAGAATGGACGGCGATGGAAATGCTCAACAAGGAACGCAGCGTGCTTGGCTTGTTCCTCTCTGGGCACCCGCTTGATGAATTCCGTCCGGAACTCACGGGCTTTACGAGCTGCTCCCTCTCGGAAGACGAAATTACCCGCTATGTGGGCGATACGGTTGTCGTGGGCGGTGTCGTTATCCGTATGCGCTCCATCGAAACAAAGCGCGGCGATACGATTGGCTCTGGTGCTATCCAGGATTTCCAGGGTGAAATCGAAATGTTCTTCAAGAAGGACGTCTGGGAACGCTTGCGCGATACTGTTTCTGTCGATGACCGTGTGCTTGTGAAGGGCGTTTTGGAACAGCAACGCGACCGCGATGGCTACCAGATTATCGTCGAAGAAGTGGTTCAGCTCGACCGCGTGCGTTGCGACATGGTGGATTACATCCATGCGAATTTCACCGTTGGCATGCTTACAGACGAGTTCTTGGACAAGCTTGAAGTCGAAATGAAGGCCAATTTGGCAGATGAATACTGCCATGGGTGCCAAATGGTGTTCCATTTGGAGGCAGATTCCGGATTTGAGCATGCCGTTGTCCTAAAAAAATATAAAGTTGTATATACTCAGGAATTGTTGCAGTGGCTTAAAACAGATTTAGGCGCTCTGAAGGTTTGGGTATCGAATCGTGCAAAACGTTAACGAAGAAAATTCTCCTTACATCCTCTTCTGTGCAGGAGAGGATTCCGGCGACATGATTGGCGCCGAGATGGTATCGACTGCCGTACAGCAGGGCTTCAAGGTCGTTGGCTTGGGCGGTCCGTTGATGCAGGAGAAAGGGCTCCAGCCCTTGTGGGACTACAATGAGCTCCCGGTTTCGGGTGTGGGCGATGTGGTGCCGAAGTATTTCTCGTTAAAGAACGTTTTTGAAGTCTTGAGCGATGCCGCTGAATCCAAGAAATGCCTTGGCATTGTGGCGATTGACTATCCTGGTTTTAACATGAAGCTTGCGCGCCTTGCTAAAAAGTGGGGAAAGCCCATGCTTTATGTGGCGCCTCCGCAAATTTGGGCTTGGAAGTCCAAGCGGGCTAGCCTTTTTAAGCAGGCTCACAATATACGCTTGGCGGTGTTTTTCGATATCGAGGCCCAGGCGTATAAGCAGATGGGTGTCGAAACGGCCCGTATCAAGCATCCGATTGCAAGCTGGGTCTATGACCAGGTCGAGCCGCGTTCTGATATTTTGCTTTTGCCGGGAAGCCGCCGTGATAGTGCGCTTCGTAACTTGCCTTCGTTTGTGACTGTTGCCGAAAGGTATCGCAATGTGTGGGCGGATCGCAATTCGGGACCGCTACCGGATGTGATCGTTGTTGCTTCGCGCGAGCATTTGGAAGTGCCTTTGCTGGTGGCTCTAGAATCGCTTTACGATGGCCGCTTGCCGAGCTGGCTGAAGGTCGTTGTTGCGCCTAAGCTTATTAGCGAACGCTTGAATTTTTATTCAAGCTATTCGGCTGCGCTTACCTCGTTTGGAACGAGTACGCTCGAAATGGCGTGTGTCGGGATTCCGTTTGCGGCCTGCATCGTGCCGGACTTTCTTACTTATGCGATGGGCAAATTTATGGTCAAGTCCGAGTTCCTTTCGCTCCCGAATGCCATTTTTGGTTGCGGCGTGACACCGGAATTTATCATTCGCCATAAGCTGAACGACCGCATGACCGACGCCATTGTCGATGCTTTGTTCCAGCAGGACATTGGGACTGCAGACGAAATCGCCTTGCGTCTCCGCAAGGCGTTGGATGTCGGTAAGACTTCTAGTGAACTAGTGTCTGAATTTCTTGCTCAGTTCCTCAAGCGTTAAGCGCATGAGCGTCGGGCTCCCGAACGGGGACTTGAGCGGATCCTGCGTAATCATCAACTGACCGACGAGAGCTGTGATTTCTTCGGGCTTGAGCTTGTCGCCTGCCTGGTACGCGTTCGTCTTTGCCCAGGATTTTGCAATCGCTTCCTGGAACTTGACCATGTCATTCTTGGTGTCGTTTTCATCGACATCGTTCAAGAAGTCGTGAACCGCTTTGGCGGCACGCGAAAGCGGGAGAGCGCTTGGAATCGAGCGGATCTGGTAGGTATCTCCGCCAAACGGCTCGACAAAGAATCCTAGCTTGCGCAATTGCTCATCGACGTTTCGGAATATTTCTTTCTCTTGCTTGGAAAGGTCGATGAGTTCTGGGAACAATAGTTCCTGGCTATCCTGCATGATGTTGTTTTGGAGCGATTCCATCGCTTGTTCAAAGAGCACTCGCGTGTGGGCTGCGTGCTGGTCGATAATCAAGAGACCATTGGAATCTTCGCCGGCGATGTAGGTGTTTGCAATCTGGAAGAACGAGGGCGGCGCCCACGGCGTCTCGGGAGGCGGTGCGGGCTTGCTGTGATCGGGTTCCAGCGAAATAATCTTGCCGTATTCAGGGAGTGAAAAGAGGTCCTGAACATCGTCGCTTACATCGTATTTCGACTTCTTGTCCGAAAGCGAGTTTGCGGCACTTGCGGGCTTTGTGTACGGCTTATTTACAGAGGCCGCGTATGGCTTTGCCTGTTGAAACGGATTTTCCCACGGCAAGTCGTTTTGCGGCTGAGCCGGTGCTGCCGGTGTTGCAAACGAAGACTGTGCGGGCGTATCGAAAGCCGGCATCTCGGGCATTGCGGATTGCGCTGGCGTCGTCTGAGAAACTGGAGATGGACTTCCCATAAATTCATCGCTCAAGTCGATGATGGGGGAGTGCGCTTCCAAATCCTTAGTAAATGTATCGCGGATAGCGTGTGTGACGACGAGGAACACCAGGTTCCCGTTCGCAAAACGGACTTCACGTTTGGCCGGGTGCACGTTGATGTCGAATTCCATGTCCGGCATGTCCAAGAACAGTACCGTTACGGGCTTGCACTGCGCTCCATACGGTTCGTACGCTTGCGAAACGGCCTTGCTCACCATCTTGTTTTCGATGGGACGGTTCCTCATGAAGAGAAATTGGTGGTTGCGCTTGCCGTTAGTCTCTGTCGTGGGCGAGATGTAGCCTGTCACATGGACGCCTGCTTCGGTGTAATCGACGGGGAGCAAACCCTTCGCGACCTTGGAACCGATGGCTTCGGCGATGCGGCTGCGGAGTTCTCCGGGAACGCCTGTAAAGACCGTTCTATCGCCCACTTTATAGTCAAAGCGGATTTCGGGGTGCGAAATGGCTGTCTTTAGGACAATGTCTAAAATGCGGGAACATTCGGACGTTTCACTGCCGAGGAACGTGCGTCGCACGGGCGTGTTGTAGAACAGGTCTTCTACAAGGAACGTGGTGCCACGGCTTGCTTGGATGTCCTCTTTTTCGATAACTTCGCCACCCTTCACGACGATGCGACCGCTTTCGCCTTCTTGCGTGGCGCTCGTGATGGTCAGCTTGGAAACGGCGGCGATAGAGGCGACTGCTTCACCACGGAAACCATTTGTATGGAGGTGAAATAAGTCGTCTGCATTTGTTAGTTTGGATGTAGTATGACGGAGGTAGCACAGGTCCAAATCGGCGGCACCCATGCCTTTACCGTTGTCTGTGACCTGGATTTTTTTCTTTCCACCTTGTTCAATCTGGACTTGAATTCGGGTTGCTCCGGCGTCGATTGCGTTCTCTATAAGTTCCTTGACTGCCGATGCAGGGCGCTCAATGACCTCGCCTGCAGCAATTTTATTGATGATTTCATCGGATAAAAGGTGAATTTCAGCCATTTTCGCTTTTATATGTAGCTCTTTGTATATACTTTTTAATATTTGATTGCTATATTATAAATATAGCTAATGAATTTTTATGAACAAGTGAGGTGAGTGAAATGGTTTCAAATCTATTCCTTCAGCTAGCACACATTGAATTACTGATGTCTTACCCGGTCAAGGACATTTTGACCTTGGTCAAACGAGATTCACGATTCAACGTGAAACTCTTAAATGATTTGTACTTCGAAGACTCGTACGTAGATGAAAGCGCTTACCGTTTCATAATGGACAACATCGTCGCGTGGTTGTACGAACGCGGTGAAAATCCTGATGAATTCATCGAACGCATTGTGAAGCGTTGCGCTGCATTTGAAGCAGTTCCCGCTCGTAGCGTTCTCCGCTCCTACTTGCCGTTCGTCTCTTCGTTCTACTCAGCTGAAGATGCTCGCGAACTCTGCTTGGAAATCATACCGAAACGTTACCCGTTCCTCACGAAGGCAAACATTCTTCGTAACGAAGTTATCGACGGTAACCGCAGGGTGGACTTCACGTTCCAGTTCGAGACTCCGGGGGTGCTCGCCGCGAACCCGATGCGCTGGATCCGTAGCATGATCAACATCGGACCGCTTCTCTTGAACACGCCTGCATACGAACACATTAGCTACCTCGCCACGCAGACCTCGTTTATAGAAGCTCTTGAAAATCGTGTCCCCGCCGAAATGAAGGAAGACGGTGGTGTCTATATCAAGGGTGAACTTGTTGGCCGCCATGCAACATTTGAAGATTGCATCAAGGAACACAACCTCGAATGGAAGAACGATGTTGAAAAGAGCATTGGCTGCGTCCGCTCTTTGACCGACATCCGCGACCCGAAGACAGGCGCTCTCCTCATCGAAAAGGATTGCTACTACGGCGCTCCGGCTTACATTCTCGAGTTCAACTTCAAGGCAAACGTGAATGCTTCCGAACCGTTCCTCAAGCTCATGAGCTCTGTTGTGAAACAGGAATTCGCTGCCTGGGCTCCGATCCAGAAGGCTCACGAACAGCTCCTCGATGCCATGAACGATTCCGTCACAATCGTGTACTACAAGAGCGATGATTCCATCTCCGTGAACAGCAAGCACCTCATGCGTAACGTTCCGGCTCGAATCCTCCGCAACTTGCTCCGCGAATACACTGTGACTGGCCGTGAAGAATATGAAAACCGCGAATTCAAACGCGATCCGGCTATCTGCATGGACCCGCTCCGTCCGAACTTCGAGAGCAGGTTGAACCGCGTCATTGCCCATATCAACGGCTCTGACGATCCGGAACATCCGAGTGAAGGTGTCAAGAAGTACTTCGAAATCGAACGCCACCGCCGTGGTGGTTTCCGCTTCGTTCCGAAGTGCAAAATCATCTTCAGGGAAGAGTAAAATTACTTTGTTCTTACCGCTTTTTATGCGGATTGTAAAGTGAAATTTATGATTGGTAGTAAAAGGTAAGAACGGTAAATTTTATTAAGTGAAGAAATAAGAAAAACGAAAGAATCGGACCCCTATCATTTTGGTATATTTAGAGTGTTGAGAATGGTTGGAAAGGTAAATCCTGAAACGACTTTATCATTGCTCCCCTCCTGATAGGTTCAAGGTTCTGGAAACCGCTCAATATTTTCTCCTTCTTAGGAAAGGGCTCTTCTAGAGCCCTTTCTCTTTTTTTATGCATTGACATTCCGCAGCCTGTTATCCTGGATGCGTCAGCCGATAGGATCCATGCCGAAGCTGTCATCCTGGAGCCGAAGGCGATAGGATCCATAATTTCTCGTCTTACAATTGGCGGGATCGCCTTCTTGTAAATGCAAAAAAGCTCGCCGACTGGCGAGCTTTTGAAAGGGAGATGCCCGCTCGGTAGCGGGCATGACAATAGTCGATTAGCGACGGCTTAGGGCCATTGACTAATGCTTGCGCATTAGCGACGGCGGGCAGCCATTTCCTTCGTGAGGATGTCCATGACGGCACCGATTTCGGCAGGAGCCTTGAACACCGGGTTTGCGTACTTGCTGGCGATGTTTTCGAGCTTCTGTTCGTGGTAGCCGACCTTGAATTCCGTGAACTTGAGGCCGTGTGCCGTGCTGATGACGACGACGTTTTCGTCCTTTGCAATCTTGCCTGCATCAACGAGCTTTTCGAGAGCGCCGAGAGCGACACCCGTGTGTGGGCAGCAGTAGAGACCGATGCGGTCGCCACGGTGTGCTGCGTTGGCGAGTTCTTCTTCGCTGACGCTTACGACCATGCCGTTTGTCTTCTGGATAGCGCGGACTGCCTTCGGGTAGCTGACCGGGTTACCGATCTGGATAGCGGAGGCGAGAGTCTTCTTGGCCTGAACCGGAACGAGCTTGTCGAAGCCGCGTTCGTATGCCTGGTAGAACGGATTGGCGTTTTCGGCCTGAGCGACGATGATGCGCGGGATGCGGTCGATGAGGCCCATGGCCTTGCAGTCTTCGAAACCCTTGGCGAGTGCGCTCACGTTACCGAGGTTACCGCCCGGGATAATCACGGTGTCCGGAACGGTCCAGCCGAGTTCCTGGCAGATTTCCGGAGAAATCGTCTTCTGGCCTTCGACGCGGAGGCTGTTCATGGAGTTGGCGAGGTAAATGCGATTGTCCTTCGTGACTTCCTGAACGATCTTCATGCAACCGTCAAAGTCGGTGTCGAGAGCGAGCACGATGCTGCCGTTAGAAATCGGCTGGATGAGCTGTGCGGTGCTGGTCTTGCCGGCCGGGAGGAACACGATGGAAGGAATGCCAGCCTTAGCGCAGTAGGCGCTGAGGGCTGCAGAGGTATCACCGGTAGACGCGCAAGCGACGGCGTCAATCGGGTGAATGCCCTTCTTGATGATGTGATTCACCTGGCTCACGAGAACGGTCATGCCGAGGTCCTTGAAAGAACCCGTGTGGGAGTTACCGCAAAGCTTCACCTTGAGGCTTCCGATGCCGAGTTCCTTGGCGAGCGGGGCTGCGTCAAAGAGCGGGCTCCAACCTTCGCGCATGGTGACGATGTCTTCGACCGGAATGTCCGGGAGCACCATTTCGCGCTTGCTCCAAATACCACTCATGTCTTCGGGCTTAAAGCTCATGCGGCGTTCGGCAAAGAGTTTCTTCCATTCTTCCGGGCTGCGGCTGGCGAGCGCTGCGCGGTCGTGTTCGACTTCGAGCAGGCTACCGTCCACCTTGCTGCGGTAAATGACGTCGGTCAGCGGGTAGGTATCGTCGCCGTTGATGTTTCTAAAATGAGCGTTAAACTGAGACATAGTAATCCTCTTGAATTTTTACGAGGCAAATATAGCATTTTGGATTAGAGTTCCAAGTTTTGAGTTGTTAGTTACTAGAATATCTTAATATGAAATTCTCTATTACGATTAACTAGTATCTAGTAACTACTAACTAGTAACTTTAATTTCCCAATTGCGTTTTTGCTATATTATGGGCGAAATTTATTTACAAGTAATACTCGGAGTTCTGAGTGAAAAAGAAAAAATTTATCCTATTCCCGTTTTTGGCGCTTTTCTTGTCGTCCTGCCTATTTGATACGGATGACGATGGCTTGTCTAGCTGGCTTTCTGACCAGGGAATGCCTAGCAGTTATAAAGTCCAAACTGTAACGGTCAAAGACTTGAGTCCTGTGTCTGCCGAGGTGTCCCGTGATACGCTTCCGGAAACGGGCTGGTATCGTGGCATGCTTGGCGCTGTGCCGGGCATGACTTTTGATGTCGCTTATGATTTCGCATTGGATAGTGCGTTCCTCGATACTTTGGGTTCTGCAGACTCGGTAAGGTCTTATGTGCACTTGAAGCTCCTCACCTCGTATTACGGGGCTACGGCCTTGCCTTCTAATTACTTCCCGATTGAAGAAGAAATGAAGCTCAAGGTCAGCTGGATTATTTCGGGAAAGTTGAGCAAGAAGGAATTCAACGATGTGGGTAGCATAAGCGACTCTGTCTGGTTTGAAGAACTTGAATCCTGGAAACCGCAGAAGAAAGCCGATACGACTATTTCTGTTTCCCTGAATTCTAAAAAAGATTCCGTGTTGACTTTGACGCTTGACCTTCCCAAGGCATTTGTGGAAGATATCAGCAAGAACGCAGGCAACCGTCGCTTGCAACTCCGTTTGTCGGCTCCTGAGGCTTCGCGTGTTTTCCGTTTCTATGGTGTAGGTCATTCTCAGTACTATCCGCAATTTTTCTTGGTGGCGATGAAGTCTAAGTCGTATCCTAAGCTGTTTAAGGCTAAGCGTGCGGCGACCCTTTATTCCAGTCTCGATGATTCGGACGGCCTTGTGTTGCATGGCGGTGTCGGTGATTCCCTCGTTGTGGAATTCCCGTCTAAGCCGATTATGAAGGCTTTGTCTGATTTCTATGGTGATGAGTTCCCGTATGATGGCTTTGATGTGCGCCAGGCGGTCGTGATGGCCGAGATGACGTTCTTCAGGGATGATTCCAAGGGAAGCCGTGAGCTGGACTATCCGATTATGGTCTTGGCGGGATCTTTCCTCGACAGTGCCGATACCTCTGTCCAGCGTACGGAATCCTACTACAAGTTTAATGATTCCCTCGTCGTGAAGAAAGGTCACCAGAATCTCGTGTTCCATGAAGGCGATTCGTTGACCTTGCAGGTGACTGCAGGCATGCGCGACTTTATCAATAGGGCTCATGATGGCCGCACGTTCAAGATGTCGATGACTCTTGGAAACTCGATTGTCTTGGACAAGGACCCGTATTTCACTAACCGCATAACGACCAAGAAGGATACGATAAAGACGGTCGTTGCTACTGGCGATACGATGAAATTTGCTACCGGGGACACGATCCGTGTTGCATTCCCGGATGTTGACTATGCCCGCTATGATTTCTCTACCATTAAGGAAAAGCCTGCAACGCTCAAGTTGTGGCTTGCCTCTAAGCGCGGGGAGGACTAATGAAAAAGTTTATCAGTGCTTTGCTTTGTGTCTCGAGTTTTTCCTTTGCGTCGATGATTGGTGTTGATGCTCTTGGCGAAGAGCAGATTGCCGGCGGTTCTGCCGCCATGGCTGGTCGCGGTTTTGCCGGTAGCGCAAAGACTGGCGATGCCGAGGGCGTTTCTGTTGTGAACCCGGCGCGTCAGGCTTTTGATTCTAAGGTCTCGTTCAACTTGAACTTCTTGCTCGACGTCTCGACTGCAGATCGTTCGAATTCCCATTTTACAAACACCAACGTCTCGCTCCCGTCGATGAACTTGACGTTCCCGATGAATGACTTTGGAACGTTGGGCTTTGCGCTTTGGCAACATTATTCTGCCGCCTTGCGCGAAGACATTGAAAACGAAGAAGAAAATTGGAAAGCCGAAATTGAATACCAGAGCAGCGTCTATGAACTGGTGCCGACATACGCTATTAGGCTCCCGTTCTTCCGTGCCATTTCTCTTGGCTTCTCGGCTCACTTTGTAATGGGTAGCTTTAACCGCGACCTCACGCTTGGGCCGGATGTCAGTGCCGTTGCCGAAGATGATTCCTGGGCTACAAACGATGCCGATGTTACGGACCATGTGACGGGCGACTGGAAAATCAAGAACTCGGCATATTTCACTTTTGCCGCCCAGTATCGTGGCCGCATGGCTTCGTACTTCTTCTCGTTCTCGACGCCCTACACACTCAAGAACGAACTTGAATACAACTTCAGATTCAGCGAGACAGACACGCTTGCACCGACTAAGCACACTCGCAACATCAAGATTCCTGCAATGCTTGCCACGGGTGTCAATTATCGTATAAACAAACGTCACAATGTCATGGCGGATGTTGCCTGGCGTGCTTGGAGCCGTGATATTGAAAATGCGGCCGGTAGTTGGAACATGTCCGGGGTGACAAAGACGCAGAATGATTTTAATATTTCTGTTGGTTACCAACGCGATGGAAGCGATATATTCTATGATTCCTACTGGGATCGTATAACGTATAGGGCCGGCGCCTGGTACAAAAATTGGTATGTTGATGATGTTTCTGAAATTGGTGGATCCATTGGTGCTGGTTTCCCGCTTGGGAGAAAGGGCACGATGCTGGATCTTGCCATTCAGGGTGGGGTTCGCCTGACTGATGACGACCGCAATTGGAGTGAATCCTTTATTGGAATTCGCTTGGGATTGGTTGGTGTTAGCAATTGGGGTAAGACCCGTGGTCAATAAGATTCAATAGAAGGAGATCGAAATGACTACTAAGAAGATAGAAGACGAAGTCAAGAAGACCGCTACTAAGAAGACGGCTTCTACAAAAGTTTCTGAAAAGAAGACTGTAGCGAAGAAGGCTACAGCTGCTGCCGACGCTACGGCAAGTGCAGCAACCAAGCAGGTTGCCAAGAAGGCTACTGCGGAAAAGAAGCAGGCCGCAGAAAAGAAGGTTATTGCAAAGAAGCCAAGTGCGACGGTTGAAAAGGTCGCCGCCAAGACGGCTCCCGCAAAGAAGACTGTAAAGGCTAAGGCCGAAAAGGCTGAAAAGCCGGCAACAAAGACTGCTACGAAGACTGCCAAGGTTTCTGCAAAGACGGAAAAGTCTGTTGCCGCCGCCAAGAAGGTCGTGAAGGCTGCAACGAAGGCCAAGAAGGTCGATATCGAAGTTGTTGAAACTCCGAAGGCAAAGGCCGCTAAGGCCTCCGCTCCGGAAGCTTTGCCGCAATCCTTCGATGCCGAATACCTCGTGCTCATGCAGAAGGATCCGAACTGGATGCAAGCCTTCTGGGAAGTTTCTGAAGAACGCATCAAGGCCGCCAAGAAGGGCAAGGGCAAGCTCGTGCTCCGCCTGTTCGACATCTCGAACGACTTGACCGTGAAGCGCAACAAGAAGCTCAAGTTCCACGATATCGAAGTTCCGGCAGATGCTCGTAGCTGGTACGTGGAAAACAAGGCTACGCAGAACTGCGCTGCAGCTCTCGGCGTTGTCGCCGCTGGCAAGTTTGAACCGCTCGTCGAAGCTGGTCCGATGCAGACGTTCACGCTCGAAGGTTCCGAAGTGAATACGGACAACGTATTTGTTCGTGCATCCCTCGGCGGTGCTACTCTCGGTGGCTTTGGCAGCTCGGGACTCTCTTCGATGTCTGCAAAGAACTGGCTTGAATCGCTTTCGAGTTCTTCGGGCTCTATGTTCTCTGGCGCACTTTCCAGTGCCGCTCTCAAGAGCAACAAGCTTGAACTCCCGAAGGATTCCGTGAACTACGGCAAGGACTTCTTCTTGTGGGTCAAGACCCGCTTGATCGTCTACGGTGGCACGCGTCCGGATGCGCACTTGCAGGTGCGTGGCGAACCGTTCCCGCTCAACCCGGATGGCACCTTCAGCTTTGAAGAAGACCTCCCGGACGTGACGAAGATTATCCCTGTCTTTGCTACCGATAAGGATGGCGATTTCCCGACGACAATCGTTCCGATCGTGGTGAAGCGCACGGAATAATGGCGAAGCCTGGTCGTGTACATCTTTTGCTTCACGCACATTTACCTTTTGTGCGTGAACCCTCTTTTGACCGGTTCTTGGAAGAGAACTGGTTTTTTGAGGCTATGGCGGAGACGTATTTGCCCATCATCCAGATGCTCAATCGTCTGGAAGAAAAGGGCGTGCCGGGCACTCTCAATTTTAGCGTTTCATCGGCGCTTTTAGCGATGCTAACGGATAAGCTTTTGCTTACCCGTTTTTCGGCGCATTTGCACAAACAGCTCGAACTGATTGAACGCGAAAAAGTCCGCTTCCAGGGCAATTCCGAGTTTATGGAAGTGGTGGATTTTTATTACCGCAGGCAGCTTGCTCTCATCAATACATGGGAGCGCGATTGCGGTTGCGAAATTGTCCCTGCGTTAAAGCGCTTGGAGCAGATTGGGAAAATCAACTTGCTCACGTGCGTGGGGACGCATCCGTTTTTGCCGGCGTACCAGAACGATATTTATGCCATCCGCCTGCAGCTGAAGATTACAGTCCGCGCGTTTGAAGAAGCTTTTGGCAAAAAGCCTCGCGGGCTGTGGCTTCCGGAATGTGGCTATTTTGAAGGCCTCGACAATATTCTTGCAGAATACGGATTCAAGTATTTCTTCCTGGAAACGCATGGCGTGCTCTTGGCAAAGCCTGCGCCAAAGTATGGCGTGTTCTCGCCGGTCAAGACTCCGGCTGGGCTTTATTGCATGGGCCGCGAACAGAGCAGTTCCATGGAAGTCTGGAGCCGCAAAACAGGCTACCCGGGGCATCCGGAATATCGCGAGTTCTTTAAGGACATTGCGCACGAACGCGAAAGCGAGTATTTAGGCGATTACTTCTTGGCGGCAGGTGCTCACATTGAAACGGGCCTCAAGTATTACCGCATCACGGGAAGCGAAGACAAGAAGATTTATCGCCCGTGGAATGCGTTACGTCTTGTGGAAGACCACGCGCGACTTTTTGTCGCCAATCGCGAAGCGACTGTGTCGAGCTTGCTTCCGAACATGGATGGCAATAAGGTCTCGATTCTTTGTCCGTACGATGCAGAACTTTTTGGACACTGGTGGTTCGAAGGTCCGCTGTTCATCGAGAAAATGTTTGAACGCGCGGCAAGCTCGAGCGTGGTCGAGATGGCTTCTCTTGAAGACTCGATTCGCGAGCCTGCGGATAAAGATGTTCACAAGCCGATTTTCTCGTCTTGGGGCGAGGGCGGCTTTGGTGAAGTCTGGATGAACGATGAAGTCGCTTTCCAGTACCCGATGTTCTTTAGAATGCGTAAGATGATGGACGATTTGAAGTTGCGCATTTCTAAAGTTGCAGGGAATGCGCGCAGCTCGAAAAATGCGACCGCAAAACGTTTCTTGGCGCAGATGGCGCGCGAACTCGTGCTGTTCCAGGCTTCGGACTGGGCGTTTATGATTCATAACAATTCGGCCGCAGATTATGCACGCGCTCGTTTAAACGGGCATTATGAAAATGTCTGTGCTCTTTATAAAGAAGCGGTGAAGGCTAATCCCGACACTAAATTGCTCAAGAAGCTAGAACAAAAGAATAATTTGTTCCCGTTCATAAGCGAATGTCTGTAATTGACGAGATGGACTAATAAATCACCATAAAGCTGGTGGTTTTGCCTTTATTCCCAACGCGGAATCGGTAAATGCCTGGAGCCATCATCTTTTTGACTTGGTCTTCTTGCAGGCAGAAAGATGTTCCGTCATATTTTTCTTGCGAGACTAAATCACCGCGTCTATTGCGGATTTCGATGAACTTCTTGTCGCGGGGGAGAGGTGCAAAGCAGAGCGAACCTTCGCGCCACGGAACCGGGAATGCATGCGGTGCGGCGTTGTTATTGACTAACGGGATGCTTTCGGAATCTCCAAAACGGCTGAATACCCATAAAGATGAATCGCTCGTAGATAGAACGGATGTCAGACTGTCGAGTGTTTTAGAATTTTTAATTCTGTGAAATTCCGCTTTGCCTTCGGTGAACGTAATGATGGATGCTTTACCGACAAAGTTGTTTAGGTCTGGTTCAACGTAGTTGTTTGGAGCGCGATAAAACATAAAGGACAAACTTTCTATTTGTGGCTTTATGGAATCGACATTGTAAAAATTTGCTGAAACCCATTTATCTTGGTCATCGCAAATCCAGTCTTTTTTAGAAATGGTATTGCTCCTTTCCCCAGAAAGTGAAAGTCGGACGGCGTAATCGTGGAATAAACTGTCTGCGTCTATTTTGTACTTTTTGAGCGCTGCTTCGAGTTGTACTTCAAATGATTTATTGGGGTTCTTTGAATAGTTTTCCCAAATGGCCTTGTCGATATCTTTAGCAACGTAATGATATAGATAAAGGAATAAAGTTGAAACTCCGTAGGCTTTATGGGTGTATTGTTTGGTTATGGTCGATAGTGGAATTCCCATTTCGCTAAAGACATTTGGGAGATAAGAAAAATAATCGTCTATATCGGGATTGGTGATTTCTTCATAGCCTGTGGCAGAGGCTTCAAACCAGAATGCGGTATTGCTTGCTATTGAGCTTATATAGCGGAGCTGGACGGCATGGTAAAACTCGTGGAAAGAGGTAAGGCGGATGCCTTTAGCCCATTCATCGGCATATGAAAAACCGTGAGTGCTGTTGTTTAATGTATGCTTTGCTATGGGGTAGATGCAAGTGTCACCATTGCTGTAAATGGTGTCTCGGGCGTTACTAGAAGTGGCGCTTCCGTAGAAATCATTTTCAAGGAGAATCTCAGTTTTGGTTCCGCTTTCGAGTAGTATTGTTTGCCCGAAACAGGTTGCGCATGAGTAGATTCCGTATGGATCACGTACTTGACCGATGTCGAGAATTTCGATGGGGTACAAACCCTCTTTGACATTTTGTTGGTAGTGATAGGTGATTTGGGGACCTTGAGGCGCACGCATGTTAAGCTGATTGACATAAAGGTTCCATGCGGCTTCCATGTTTGATGCGGTGCTGTCGGCAAAAGCTTTTGTGGTCGCATGAGGGCCGTTTAGAACGTAGAAAACCTGAACGTGCGGCTTTTCAATGGTGTAGACTGAATCGTAATATTGTTCGTAACTGCATTTTCCGCTACGGTATAATGACGCTGCGTAGCCGTTTTGTTTGATCTTGTCGCTGTTTAGGAGTGCATTCAGAGTACCGCATTCGCCCTCGTATGCGTGGGCTGCGCAAATGGCAACAGCAAAAATTAGTGCTAAGAATCGCATTTTACTGTACTCCGGCTTCTTTGAGGATTTGCTTTGCCTTGGCGGTGATTTCGGCCGGGATGGTGAGCTGTTTTTGGTGCTGCGGCTTGATGCGGGCATCGATAATCAATGGCGCCTTGCATTTCCAATGCTTGTTTTCGACAGTTTCGTCGAGACCATAAATATCTTGGGCGGGGTCGGAGCGCGTAAACGTGAGCCAGAGAAAATCGCTCAAGATGTTGTCTGTGCTGAGGGCGCCTTCGTCAATGATGGAAATCCAGGGATAGTTTTCGCGGAATTCCCAATGGGCGAGGGCATCTTTGAGTTCGCGGAAAGGCTCGATGTTGTTTTCGAGAGTCGCGGGCGTCTCGTTGAAAGATGGACCTTCGATCATGAGCACGCCGGGTATCACGATGGTTGCTTTCTTGAAACCTTGCGGGAGTGCAAGAGTTTTTAAATCGCTCGGATTGTTGCGGAGCTCGCGAATCTTGGCGCCTGCGGCTGCAATCACGACTTTGGAACCGTGGTTGAGGCTTGTGCCGGTGTAGTCGAGCGTGTCGATGGTCGTCGCCGTTTGGAAATGCAAATCGCGGTCGAAGTGGACTCGTTCAAGAATGTGTCCGAAGAACGCAGGAACGTTGTTTACATCGAGGCGCGCCGCATTTCCGTCTGCGGAGATTCCCGCATCTTCTTTTGCGGCGATGAGCAAATACTTTGTTAAACTTGCCTGGTTGAATCCGAGCAGCGCATTTGCCGTCTTTAAAAGTTCCATCGGTTCGCGTTCTTCGGGGCTCACGTATGGCCGGAATGCTTCTGAACCGAGCGCTAGGCAAAGCGGGTGTACGCCAGCATCATCGACCGCGTGAATCCCGTAAACGCCCGGGAGCGAAGCGGGAACCATCGGCTTTGTGATTTCATGAATAAACTTGCCAAAGAGCGTATCTTCTTGTGGTGGGCGCCCGACGACCGTGAACGGGAAAATCGCGTTCTTTTTGCAGAGGACTTTCTTGACTTTCATGCAAGGGAAATCGTGCTTGCCGGAGTAGTAACCGATGTGGTCGCCAAAAGGACCTTCGGGTTTTAAGTCGGGCTCGAGCTCTCCGAGAATGCAAAAGTCAGCATCGCTAGAGACAAGGTAACCTTCATGTTCAAAGTAACGGAATCGGCGGTTGCCAAGCATGCCTGCAAACAAGAGTTCCGAGAGGTTTTCGGGCATGGGCATCACGGCGGCAAACGTGTGCGATGGAGGTCCGCCAATGAAAACGCTCACCTTGAGCGGGCGGCCTTCTTCAATTGCCTTCTGGTGGTGCCTTGCAATATCGCGCTTGATTTGGTAATGCAATCCGCATTCTTCGTTCGGAATGTATTCATTCCCCGAAATCTGGATGCGGTACATGCCTACGTTTGTCTGCATGACGCTTGCATTTTCGCTCGGGCGTGTGGCGACTTGCGGGAGCGTGATGAACGCTCCGCCGTCTAGCGGCCAGCTGACCAGCTGTGGCAAGTCGCTAAGGCCGCATTCTTCGAAGTCCTTGATGCCACCGGAGCGTCTCGGCAAAGAGCTTATTCCGGCAAAACCCGCCTTGAACAATTGCAGCGGGTGCCTGAATGCGTTCTTGAAAAATTCGACCGGATTTGCCTTGAAATTTACAGCGATTTTCGTCTGCTCAAAGCCTTCACGGAACAGAAAATTGAACCTTTCGTCGCTTCCGAAAATGTTACAGGCGGCACGGAACTTGCTCCCTTTGACATGTTCAAAAAGGAGTGCTGGGCCACCCTGCCTAAAATTTTCCCTCGCGATTTCGGCCATTTCCAAATGCGGATCGACTTCGGCGTGAATACGTTTGAGCATTCCCGCTTTTTCCAAATCCAGCAGGGCCTGTTCGAGGGACTTGTACATGATTTTATCCGGCGGTTGCGGACTGATCCAACGCTTCGAAAGCCTGCGTCTTCTTCTTTGCTTCTACAATAGCAATTTGTTCGCGAGCCATTTCTCTAGCCTTCATGGCGTAAACCAGGCTAGCGCTGTTCATGACAATGGCGAACGTGTCTTCTGCAAAATCCTTGCATCCCTGGAAGGTGAGGTTGTCAAAGCAGGTCGTCATGCCTTTAACGGAATCAAACGTGTGAGTTGCCGTAAAGCCACGGAAAGGACCTTCGCCAAGGCGCACGGCGATTTCAACAACGTTGCTCGTCTTGCCCGGCGTGACCGCTCCAATGATGCCAGTCCAACTTAATTTTCTGAAACCCGCCATAATGGTGTAGCGGATAAACTCGCCAGATTCAATGGTCTTGGGCAATGTGTAATAGAGTACGGCGTTTGTTCCGACGGATAGAGACATCGGCGCATAGCGCAAGATATCAAGCGTATCCGAAAGCGTGCCGTATTGCCAAGAAGTTTGACTGAATTGAACCATGCCGTATAATGTAGTAAATTTTTTTGTTTTTATACGCATTTCGTTAAATTTTAGGGTTTAATCTGTTATTCCATTTTTTTAAATTGCGTTGAGCATGAACGAGTTAGATGTTGATAAAAGTTTTTTGAAAAAAAGTACCCTCTTTAATATTTTGGGTACAGTCCTCAAAATTTGCGGCCCGCTTTTGACCATTATGCTTGCGCGCATCTTTGGCGCAGGCGAATTCGGCATATTTGTCTCGACTCAGGGCCTGTTGCTTACGATTGCTCGTGCCTCGACTCTTGGCCTGGATATTGGGCTCCGCTGGTATTTGCCTCAGAACAAGCTTCATGGGCGTGTGGCGTACAACGGCATTATGGAATCGTTCTGGATTTCTGTTGCCGTTTCGTTGTTCATCACGGTGGTGATTATCCTAGGCTCGTTCACGTCGCTTATTTCGGACGAACTCCCGTACTACGCGATTTCGTTGGTGTTCTATTCGGGAATGTACGTGCTCAGCAGTTCTTCGGAAGGGAACCGTAAGCCGTGGATCTCTATTTTCATCAATGACTTTGTGATTGCAGTGATGGCGCCGCTCGTGTCGATTGTGCTCCATTACTTGAATATTCCGCATGCGCTCCCATTTGGCCTTTTGTTCGGACAGGTGATTGGATTTACTTTGCACGCAAAGGCAGTGCGCAAGCAGTTCAAGACGATGCCGGTGATTCCGCAGGGCCGCGCATCTAAGGAACTGGTGATGTATTCCATTCCGCTTGGCTTGACGGTGTTTGTCGGGAACTTGTTGCAGCGTTCGACTTTGTGGATGGTTCTGTTCTTCCTCGGGGCAGAGGCTTCTGGCGTTTATGCCTTGATGATGACGCTAGCGAACGGCCTCCAGACGATTCGAAACGGTTTTAACCCGATTATTACGCCGGTCGTTTCGGGCATGGATGAATCCCGCCTCAAGACGGACTTGAAACCTGTTTATTCGTATTGCGTTTCGATGGCGACGATGATTCAGGTGATTATTGGATTTTTCATCGTGCTTTTCCCTGAAGAAATCATGTCGATTGCGGGCAAGAGTTACGTGGTGCAGCCGATGGCGCTTGGCATTTTGCTCTTCTTCCAGCTTGTCGTGACGTTCTTTGGCATGGTGAATACGGTCATCGATGGCATCGGCAAGAGCGTAGTCAACTTGAAGGCGAGCGTTATCCAGCTTTTAACTTCTGTCGTGGCGGGCTTTATTTTGATCCCGCAATTTGGACTTTTGGGCGCTGCGCTTTCGATGCTGATTTACGGAATCGTCTCGTCTGTTTATTGCAACGTGTATCTGCTCAAGAGAAGTCTCCAGCCGTATTCTTCCAAGCTTTGGATTGATATCGTGTGGATGGTGCTCTTGCTTGCGCTTTACATCTTGATTAACGCCCAAGTGGTTACGCTCACGATGGTCGGAAAGATTGCCGTTTACGTGTGCGTGCTGCTCCTGCTTGGGGCGCAGTTCCTGTTCTACAAGAGAAAATTTTAAAGCGATGCGGTGAACAAGTAGCCGAGAACGGTCTTGAGCGTTCCGGTGAAGTTGCGCCCGTAAATTGTCTTGGATGTTCTCCACGCATGGGCGAGGTTCTTGAGACGGTACGAAAGTCTAGAGTTTGTATGGAACTCGATGGCCTTGCGCAAGATTTCCTTGATATCGTGGTCTTTTTTGAGTTTTTCGTTATGCGACCACATGTACAGCGCAAATTGTGCGAGACGGTTCTTGCGGACTTCTCTTGAATGCCTCTTGTGTGTCACCTGCGAAGAATGCTTGCGCCATTTTGTCACGACAGTGTCGGTATAGACAAATCGGTTTTCGCCAATGGCGTTTGCGGCAAGGGACCAGTCGTGGGCATATTCGTCGTTTTCGATAGGGAAGAACCTCTCGACCGCTTTACGGCTGATGAGTTGCGATGCGCCTTGATAAAGATTGAAGGCGTAGCACTGGTAAATGAAACGGTCTTTTTGCGAAGTCAGGCAATTAGACTGGTACGGCGTCGGGGAAAATTCCTTGAGCGTGGACCCATCTTCGCGGCAACGGACTGTGCGGCCTCCGCAAACGAGATTGTCACCAATGGCTTTATGCAAAGTTTCGAGGTGGTTCGGGAGCCACAAATCGTCCTGATCGCTGAATGCGACAAAATCACCTTTGCAAAGCGATACGGCCTTGTTGAAGTTTTCGCGATAACCTAAGTTTTTCTCGTTCCTGTAAACATGGATTCTCGAATCCTTGCGGGCGTATTCGTCAAGGATTTGGGGCGTGGAATCGGTCGAAGCGTCATCGCAAATTACGATTTCGAAATCTTGTTCGGTCTGTGCCAGAATCGAGTCCAGCTGTTCCCGAATAAAAGTCTTGCCGTTATATGTCGCCATTGCAATTGAAATCATGACATAAATATAGCTATTTGGAGTGGCCGAACAGTAGTAATTTTCTACATTATTTTTATGATTCCTAAAAAGTTGCACTATATTTGGCTTTCCAATGACCCGCTGCCGCAACTTCCTCAGTTGTGCTTGAATAGCTGGAAACGTCATTGCCCTGATTACGAAATTGTCCACTGGGATATGGCAAAATGCCAGAAGATTATCGATTCGGTCCCGTTTGTGCGCGAGGCGGTTTCGCTTTCTAAGTGGGCTTTCGCAAGCGACTACATTCGCCTTTATGCCGTCTATAGCGAGGGCGGAATCTATTTGGATAGCGATGTTTACATGTACCAGAGCTTTGATCCGTTCCTGGACAATCGCTATTTCACGAATATAGAGTTTACATCGCACTTCAAGAAAAACAAGTCTTGGCAGTACTTGAACGAGGACGGAACCAAGAAGGACCCGAACCAGATTGCGCTCCCGGGGCTTGCTTTGCAGGCGGCCATTTTCGGTGGCGAGGCGGGGCATCCGTTCCTTAAGAAGTGCATGGAATACTACGAAAACCAGAAGTTCATTTTGCCGAATGGTGAATTGAATATCCAGAATATTTCTCCGTTTGTTTATGCGCATACGGCACAGCAATTTGGTTTTGTTTATAAAAATGAATTGCAGAAACTTTCTGAGGGAATGACGATTTATCCGGGCGATGTGTTTTTGCCGAGCTTGAACGAATCAAAGACGAAACCTTTTGCGATTCACGTGACGAACGGCAGCTGGCGCCCGCTTTGGCAACGCATCAAGAACTTCCTCCGAAATGCACCGCGTGGCACGATGGAAAGCCGCCTTGCCGCATACGAAAACAAGAAACCGATTGAGCTTTAAGGATGACTATGCCTTCTGTGAAATATCTTTTTGTGTTGACGAGTTCCCCGAAGGACTTTTTCTGCGAGCAGACGCTTGTGGCGATTGCTTCGCTGCGCGTCCATAACCCGAATGCGTTCGTGACGCTTTTGACGGACGACAAAACGGCCGAAACTCTGACGGGGCAGCGTGCGGTCTTGAAGGACGCTGTCGATGAACTCAAGGTACTCACGCTTGATGAAAAGTTCACGCCGATGCTTCGTTCTCGTTACCTCAAGACGGTGATGCGTAATGTGGTCGATGGCGACTTCTTGTACATGGATTCGGACATCGCGATTGTCGATGACCTCTCGATTCCGGACGAATGGCGCGGTGGCATTTACGCGGTACTCGACTTCCACACGAATCTTTCGAAGGCAATTAACCGCAAGAAGGTCTTGAACAACGCGAAGATGATGGGCTTTTCGCCAATCCTCAACGATGAGATTTTCAACGGGGGCGTGATGTTTGCCGCCGATACGCCGGAAGCTCGCGAGTTCTTCAAGACTTGGCATGAACTTTGGCTTTACTGCGTTTCGAAAAATTTCCCGTATGACATGGCTTCGCTTGCTGAGACGAACTACAAGTTCGGTTACGTGACGAAAAAGATGGATGGCGGCTGGAACTGCCAGCTGGCTTACGGCAATCGCTTTTTGCCGACGGCGAAAGTGCTGCATTTCTTCGGTTCGCGCATTATCGATACGCGTGGCCGCAAGGTGCCGGAATCGATGAACATCTTTTTGCCGAAAATTTTGCGCAAGGACTTTTATACGAACTTGAAGAACCTCCCCGTGACGGTAAACGCGGACAAGTCCATTCACATCAACGAGTATTACGATGACGTGATTGCCCACGCGAAGGACGCTTTCATGTACCAGACGAACAAAGTTGGTGCTGCGGGCGCTTACATTATTCGTAGCTATGCGTTTGCGAAGTCGCTCGCCTGGCTGTACAAGAATGTGCCTTTTCTCGTGAAGCCTTTGGAAATCTTGGGCAAGCTTTTCTAGGGGACGTTTATGAATTTGCTTTTTAATCTCGTGGCGGTGCAGCCGATTCACAGTGCAAAATTTCACGGTGGCGGCAGCTATGGCGAAGTGATATTCTGGGCGCTTGTGAAACGTGGCGCAAAGTTCAGTTGCGTCTATGATAGCCGAAAGTATTTGGCCCCGGATATTATTGCGGCTTGCGAAAAATGTGGCATCCCGCTTTTTGACATTGCCGAAAAGACTCCGCAGCAGATTATCGACGAAAATGCGATTGATGCGTTTTACACGCCGCTTTATTCGCTGGAAGGCAAATGGCAAATTCAGGTGAAGCGTTTTGTGTTCACGTGGCATGGAGTGCGCGCTCTCGAAATGCAGTATAGCTGGCAAGGCGTTGGCTTTGCGAAAAAACTTGCACAAAAGCTCGAAGCGCTTGTACGTTATCGCGACAGTTGGAAAAAGTATTTCTATGCGCCCAAGTATCGCGATTTGGCGGCCCGCATTGCCGATGGCCGTGCCGAATGCATTACCGTGAGCGAACACAGCCGCGCTTCTATTAAGTCGTTTTTCCCGGAGCTTCTTGACAAAGAAATTCCAGTTTTCTATAGCCCAATGCTGGATTACGAACCGGAAGGATTCTTGCCGCCGACGGTGAAAACGAAAAAGTATTTCTTGCTCACGAGCGGTGCCCGCTGGGAAAAGAATAACCTGCGTGCGGTCAAGGCGTTCGACGAACTCGTGACGATGATGCGTTCGACGAATCATGAATTCGATATGAAACTCGTGATTACGGGGGCGACAAACGTCAAGGTTTACCGCAAACATATCCGCAACAAGGATGCGTTTGTGTTCCTCGGCTACGTGGAATCGAAGGAACTCGAATTTTTGCACAAGAACGCGTATGCGTTTATTTTCCCGAGTTTGAACGAAGGCTTTGGCTATCCGCCAGTGCAGTCGATGCGTTATGGCGTGCCAGTTGCTGCAAGCGGTACGACGTCTGTGCCCGAAGTCTGCGAAAATGCGGCACTTTACTTTGACCCGTATTCCGTGAGCGAAATCAAGAACCGCATGATTCAATTGCTGGATTCGGATATCTATGCCATGTACGCATCCCGCGGCCTTGCCCGATACGGTGAAGTGCATAAACGCCAACAAGAAGACCTCGAAAAAGCCGTCGCCTTTGTCCTCGGTGAATAATTATTAGGAGTGATAGCTCCGATTCTGTCATGCCCGCTAGAGCCTGTCCTGAGCGAAGTCGAAGGATGCGGGCATCTCCATATACATTTTGTACATGCTCTTGCATGAGCATTTTATTATAATTTGTAATTATGATAAAGAAAATCTGTTTCTTGGTTGTTGCGTTTGCGTGTGTAGTGCTTGCACATCAGATTCCTTTGTGGGTGTATAAAGAAGGCGGGTCGGATCATGTTTATTTCAATGGTAAAATGTGCAGTATTTTAACGCATCCGCTTAACGAGTTTGTCGCCAAACATTATGCGGAGTGGCCATTTAGACCGATAAATGCTTGTACAGTGCTTGGTAATCGCCCGATATTTGCTTATTTTGGTCCTGAAAATGGTGGCGGTTATACTGCTTTTTGGCGTTTTCGAGATTCATCGCTTTATTTAGATAGCGTGAAGATAAATGCTTGCTCGCGTTCTTTATATACAAAGAGTGATGACCAAAGAGTTGTTTCGGTGAGTATTCCCCCGCAGGAAATTGTTTTGAATACATCTGCAAAAAAACGAATTTTCAAAAATCAAAAGAGCGAACCATTGTTTGCAGATTTTGTTAGCGATACCATTAAATTTGAATGTGAATCGGGTTATAGCAGCTATGTAAAGGAAGGTAGGGTTGTTTCTGAACCTCGGAAAATAATATATGAAGGAATGCTTGTAGGTGGTCGTGGTACAAAACCTGTAATGCAACATAATTCCAAAAGAATGAATGCTGAACCAGATTTGCTGAGTCCGAAACTCTATCAAGAAGGAAATTCTCCGTTTGTCGATTATTACAAAGTTTTAGATAGCTTACGCCAAGTGTTAGATGATAAAGGTATGGAAGAATATCTTGAAGAATCTAGGATAGATCCGAGGTTTAAAAAATTTGAAGATTTCTTTAAAATTAATGCGATAAGCATGTGGTATTATGATCGGTTTGGATCGGATGACCATTATGTTTTTTATGTATCGCCTAAAGGAAAAACTCCATTTAAAGAAATAATCTTTAGACTCCGCAAATATGAAACGTTTGAAAAAGACCCGGTGGAGTCTATTAAGTTGTTTTTAAGAACTCTTATCGCCATTCGTAAAAATCCGTCGTTTGAAAAATGGTTGAATTATAAAAGTCCTTTGATGAATTATCAGGATGTTGCCATTGAACGTGAAGATTTAATCGATGCTCGTGTAGAACTTGCTTCAAGAGAAAAAATTTGGAGAGATGTTGGAATGAATGGCGAGTATGTGGCCACGATACGGTATCGAGATAATGATTTGCCTCAGTATGAATTTTGGTTAAGCGATAATGGTGATGTGCTCGTTACATTTGCGTTTGTTCCAAATATGGAAGAGTTCTTCAATATTGAAAATTTCAAAAGAAATCGGTTTGGAAGGACTTATAGTGTTGAACCTCGCATAGAACGATGTGAAGGGTTCGACTCAAAAAAGAATTCACTTCGTGATGGCTATTGTAACTACCTCATCATCCGCCGCGATGGTACAATCAAATACGGCCCAGAATCGGGGGATTTGTAAAAAAGGATCCCGGCTCGGAGGCCGGGATGACAAGTGTGAGACTGTGGATTTTTCTATAGCTTCATCACGCGCTTCATCTCGAGATTTTCATAGCCTTCGGGGCAATGCGTCGAGAGGTAAACGGTCGGGTTGTTGGCGATGAATTCGCGGACACGGTCGAGCGTTTCGCGGGCGGCAATGATGTCTTCAAAAACGATGCTTAATTTGTTTGCCTTGAGGGCTGCATCGCAGTAGGTCACATCGCCGTGCATCATGTAGAAGAGTCCGTCGTTTTCGACGACGATGATGCTGTTGCCTTTGGTGTGTCCCTTCGCTTCAATGAAATAGATTCCGTTTGCGATTTTTTCGCATTTCGGGAAGTTGTGGTAAGGCCCGTCCTTGTATGTACAACGCACGATGTGCGGACCTTCGAGTTTCATGGCGTCGGCATCTTCGGGCGAGACGAACACCATCGCGTTTTTGAAGTACTGGATGGCCGCTGAATGGTCCGGGTGCTTGTGCGTGATGAGGATTTTCGTGACCTGGTCGGGCCTGTAGCCGAGTTCCGCAAAGGCTTTGGTGTAGTCCTTTAACTTTTCACCCATGTAAAGCGGTGCGCCGAGTTTCTTTTCGGGCGCTTCAAAGTCGTTGACGAACCCTGTATCGACGAGGATGACTTCGCTCCCGGTGTCGATAAGAAAGTTTTGCAGGCTGCTGCGGTAGATAATCTGTTCGTCGAACTTGTCCTTGCCTTCTTCACCGCCAAAGGCAAACGCTTGGTTCATGAAACCATGGTCAAACATGCGTACGGCTTTAATTTCCATATGCTTCCCCTTCTGAAAATGTATGCTTTTATACCAATATATACTCAAAAGGTCCCAAATCAAAATGGGGCATTACTCCAATTTGGGGTGTAAGCAAAAAAAATGGCCATTTGCGGGGCTCGCTCGGCGGTTGAAATAAAATTTTTCGCATTTTAGGGCTTGAATATTGCTTAAGATTTCTATTTTTGTGCGTGGAAAATCCTTTTCTATCCAGGAGTCTTATATGGGCGGCTTTTGTGGTGTTATTTCCAAAGAAGATTGCGTTTGCGATCTCTTTTACGGAACCGACTACCATTCTCACCTTGGCACTCACCGCGGCGGTATGGCTGTTTTGAAATCGGATGGAGTTTTCCATCGCTCGATTCACAACATCCAGAACACTCCGTTCCGCAGTAAGTTTGAACACGATTTAACACATTTTTCCGGCAAGGTTGGCTTAGGCGTCATCTCTGACACGGACCCGCAGCCGCTCGTCATGACCTCCAAGCTGGGAACGTTCGCGATTGTGACCGTTGGTCTCATCACGAACATTGAAGATATTAAGAACGAACTTTTCCGCAACAACTGCATGCAGCTCCAGTTCTCTACAACGAGTGGCATGGTCGGTCCGACCGAAGTTGTTTCAGCGCTTATCGCTACGCAGGATTCAATTATTGACGGTCTCAAGTATGTTCAGGACAAGGTGAAGGGAAGTTGCTCCGTGCTGATTATGGATAGTGCGGGGCGTTTTTATGCCTGCCGCGACAAGTGGGGCCGTACGGCTGTAATCCTTGGTAAGAAGGATGGCGCCATGATTGCCTTGCAAGAAAGCTGCGCTCTTCCGAACCTCGGTTACGAATACGTCCGTGATCTTGGTCCGGGTGAAGTGGTCGAGCTCACACCGGATGGCGAAACGGTGCTTGTTCCTCCGCGCAAGAAGATGGCAATTTGTTCGTTCCTCTGGGTGTATTACGGTTACCCGGCCTCCAGTTACGAAGGTCGTAACGTGGAAATGACCCGTTACCGTTGCGGTTCCGCTCTTGCGAAGCGCACCCCGACCGAAGCCGATGCCGCTTGCGGTATTCCGGACTCCGGTACTTCTCACGCTTTGGGTTATGCACACGAAGCCGGCATCAAGTTTGCCCGTCCGTTCGTGAAGTACACGCCGACTTGGGCACGTTCGTTTATGCCGCAGGACCAGCGCCAGCGCGAACACGTTGCCTCGATGAAGCTCATTCCGATTCCGGGTCTCATCAAGGACCGTCGCCTCGTTTTCTGCGATGACTCCATCGTTCGCGGAACTCAGCTCGGCAAGCAGGCTGCAAAACTTTATTCGATGGGCTGCAAGGAAACGCATATGCGTATCGCTTGCCCGCCGCTCGTTTATCCGTGCAAGTTCATCAACTTCTCACGCTCCAAGAATGAATACGACCTCATCACGCGCCGTTACATTCGCGACCAGGAAGGTGAAAACGCCGATCTCGACAAGTACACCGATCCGAATGGCCAGCCGTACAAGGACATGGTCGAATACATCCGCAAGAAGCTGAACCTCACGTCGCTTGCGTTCCAGCGCATTGACGACTTGATCCAGGCTATCGGCCTCCCGGAAGAAGACCTTTGCACTTACTGCTGGACTGGCAAGGACTACGCCGAAACGGGTGACTGCTATCATTGCCCGTGCCATTGCCACGACAAGGAAAAGGAAGAAGACAAGTAGTTGTCATTCCCGCCTCCGAGCGGGAATCCCCATTTCAAGTTCTTTGAAATTGAAAATCCGACCTCTTACGAGGCCGGATTTTTTTATATCAGGAGATGTCTATGGGACTTTTTAGTGACGTTTCTTCTTGTTGTTGGGAAGCGCTGTGAAGTTGTTACTGCACGTGCCTCCGTTATACGGACCAACGGCCTGAATGTTGAATTTGTATGACCCCGGAGTCCCCTGCATCTTGAATTTGAGGGAGGTGAGCATTCTGGATGCCTGTTCGCCAGTGATCTTGGTGGCTCCCTTGTACCAAGAGGGCTGTTTGAAGTCGGCCCATTTGATGAACTTTGTCGTGCCAACGGTGCTCTTCGGGAGTGTTGCCATCGGTAATGCGTAACCGATCGCAGCGTCCATTTCTTCGCCGAGGCTCATTTCGAGGGCTGGGGCAATATCAGAGGTGTACGAGATGCATACACCACCCATGCCTGCGGCATCGGCCGGTTCGAGGTCGCCGTAGTCCGATTCACCGGCCAAACCAAAACCAACGCCAACATACGGATTGAACGTCATTGTTCCCTTGGAGAGAACGGCCGTGCCACAGAGACCGCCGCAATAGTCAATAACTGGATCCAAGGCGTCATCGCTGTATTCGTTCCCGCGTTCAACAGGCCAAACGACTACAGATGCGCCACCATCGACGTCATCACCGTAGCTGAACCAGTAGCCAGACGTTGTGGTGCCGTTATCGTAGCCGGTTTGAATTTGGTATTCGCTGTTGGTGCCAAACCAGGTTTCGAAACTATTTGTTGTCGATGGCGGATTGATCGGATCTGGAATGATTGGGTCAGGGTCAACCGGATCCGGTTGCGTCGTTGTGGGCAAGTAAATGGGGAACTTGGCTGCTCCGCAACCATCGTACGGACCGACTGCAGCTATGTTGAAACGGCCGAGGGTGCCGCTGGTGCCCTGGAACTTGAATCTGAGCGATGCCAACTGCTTGGCCGCTGCTTCGCCTGGCATCTTGGTTGCGCCCTTATACCAACTGGGCTGCTTGAAGTCGGACCAGGCGATATACTTTGTTATGCCCGTGGCGCTCTTGGGAAGAGTGACTGCAGGAACGGCGTAACCGATTTCTGCTTCGGCTTCTTCACTGAGACCCATTTCGAGAGAAACGGCCATTTCGGAGGCGTATGAGACGCAAACGCCACCCATGCTAGATGCGTCTGCGACATCTGGGGTTCCGTCGAAAATGTTCTTTTCGCCGACGAGGTGGAAACCGAGGCCGACAAACGGATTGTAAGTCAAAGAACCTTTGTTAAGGCTGTAAGTTCCGCAAACGCCGTTGCAAAGCTCGATGATCGGATCCATTGCATCTTCGCTATACTCGTTGCCTTTGTATGTCGGCCAAAGAATTTTGGAACGTCCGCCGTCGAGATCGTCGGCGTATTCATACCAGTAGCCGTATGTCTCTGTGTCGTTGCCGAATCCGGTCTGAATTTGCGGATAACCTTCGTAACCGTACCAGGTCTCGAATGGGCCATACGGATGGTATGCTGAAGATGAAATGCCAAAGTTGCTAGAAGAGCTCTTTGGCTCGTGATCTGGCGGGATGAGGTCGTCGAGGTAACCGCAGCCGACAAAAAGCATAGATGCTGCCGCTGCCGTTAAGATTGATTTCTTGTGGAACTTGTTGTATCTCATGATCTTCCTCCTTGATTGTTCTAGGATGTTAACAAACATAAATAAAATAATTTGAAAAAGATAACCCGTTTTTTGAATAAATGCTTGTTTTATTACTTTATTTGTTTTAATGTATAGTTGGATAATACAAAGTAAAAATTTTTCATTATACGTTGAAAATGTTGTATGGTAATAGCTTTTGCTTTATATAATACAGAAAATGATGCTTATTTTGTTCTTTATGATACGCTTTTTATGGGCTAATTTTTGAATGTAATTTTTTGCTTTCATAAATATGACACTGAAAAACGCAAAAAAAGCGCCCCATGCGGAGCGCCTGTTTTCAAGTTGAATAGTGTCGTTTATGGGTAGCAATAGCCTCTGTTGTACGGGCCGATAGACATGATGTTGAGCTTGCCTGCAGAACCACTTTTACCGTGCGCTAGGAAATGAACTGCGGCTAGTGATTTTGCGGCTTCTGCTCCTGTAATCTTTTTGTCTCCATCGTACCATGAGGGCTGCTGGAATTGCGACCATTTCACGTACACCGTGTTGACTTCTTTGCTTGCAGGAACCGAAACGATTGGCAACGCGTAATTCAGTTCTTCGTCTTTTTTATCGCCGAGTCCCATTTGTATATACATGTCGTTGTCGGATGTGTACGAAACGCAAACCCCGCCCATGTTTGTTGCATCTACTGTTGTCAGGTAGGATATATTGCTCTCGGGATCGATTTCTTCTCCAGCTATAATGATGCCAATTCCTACAAATGGCTCTTTTTCGTCAGGGAATTGGAATTTGTTAAGATAGTATTCCGCGCAAATTCCCTTACATTCTTCTATAAGCTCCATTCTCCAACTGTCAAAGGAGTCTTCGCTGAAGTTGTCATAAGGTGGGTCTATCGGCCAGGTTATTGATGAAGTGCCATTTTGCTGGTCATCGAAAATGCTGAACCATATACCCGATGTTTTACTCCCGTTGTCGTAACCGGTTTTGATTTCGAAATCTCTAGATCCGTGCCAAGTTTGGAATGGGTTTATAGATAGCTGCGCGACGGAGTCTACATTTGGTAAAGTTCTGCAACTCCCGTAACGACCGATAGACATGATGTTCAATTGGTTGGATTTGTCTTGGTTGCCTCTTAGCATAAACATGAGCGAGACAAGATTTTTGGCCGCATCTACGCCGGTGATTTTCATATTGCCCGTGCCGTCTTGCTTGAAGTCTTTCCAAGTGAATTCTTTCATGACAGGCGTGGTTGCAGGCGGGAGCGTTACGCGAGGAAAATCGGGTTCGAGAAACGTGTTCGAATTTTCGTCAATGTGCATTTCGAGCGAAATGTCCGAATCGGATGTGTAAACGACACAAATGCCATCTTTGTTGGAAACGTCAGCGGAATAAATCTTATCTAGTTCGTCAATGCCAGCAATGTTAAATCCGATGCCTGCGTATAAATTGCTGACTTTGTCTCGCTTTTTGAGCGTTTGCGTGACGCTAATGCCTCCGTATTGGTTTATCATTCGCGTAAAGCAATCTTCAGACCAGTCGCAGTCTAGTCTGGTAAAGCCATTCCAGGTGATTTGAGAGCCTTCGTCTTGATATCCTTCGTCGGTTCTTTCAAACCAATAACCGGATGTTTGGAAACCTGCATCGAAACCGGTGTTGACGCGTGATTCTCTGTCTCTCCGAGCACACCACATGTCGCCGCAAATTGCCTCTTTGGACTGTGTGGCGGGCAATTGTGCGCTAGAGCTCGATTGCGTAGAACTTGATTGTGGAATCTGCGAACTAGAGAGAGCTTCGCTGCTTGACGAAACTTCAATAGGCGCACCCGGGTTGGAATCGCTACACGCAGAAACCATAAAAGATGCTGCAGCGATTGCTGACAGCGTTAATCCACATCTCTTCAAATGCATTTTTTTTTCCTCCATTTTTAAATATAAGTTATTTGGAGTGAAATAGGACAAAATAAAAGAGGTGCTCCGTTAGGAACACCTCTTTTGACATTCTTGATTGTCGCTATTAGCGCAGATCCTTCAGGGCTGCTTCGTCCTTGGCGATAATTTCTCTTTGCGTTGCGAGCTTGGTGCGTTCGGCGTTCACGACAGCTTCCGGAGCTCCATTGACGAACTTCTCGTTGGAGAGCTTCTTTTCGATAGAAGCGGCGAATGATTTGGCCTTTTCGATTTCCTTTTCGAGGCGTGCGATTTCTGCAGCCGGGTCAAGGATACCTTCGAGCGGGATGTAGAGTTCGCCACCCGGCACCACGGAGCTTGCGCTGAACTTCGGCTTTGCGGCCTTCACGGCTACAGAGAACGATTCAAGTCCACCGAGTTCGGTGATGATGGCCTGGCAATCCTTCACGCTTGCTTCGGTTTCGGCGGTATCGACGCTCACGACAGCCTTGAGCTTGGTCGCCGGGCTTACGTTGTAGCGACCGCGCACGCCACGCACGCTTTCCACGACGGCGAATGCCTGGTTGAAAGCTGCTTCGATCTTGGCGTCGATGAGGCTCGTGTCAGCCTTCGGCCATGCACTGTTGATCACGCGTTCAGAACCCGGGAAGAGCGTTGCGTTCAGTTCTTCCGTAATGAACGGCATCACCGGATGCAACAGGTCAATCACGCCGCGGAGCACGTGGCTGAGGATAGCCATAGCGTTCTTCTTTTCGGCGGTGAGCGTTTCGCTGTTGATCACGGCCTTCTTGATTTCCAAGTAGCTAGAGCAGACATCGTCCCAGACAAAGCGGTAGAGGAAACCGGCGAGTTCAGCAAAGTGGAACTCTTCGAGCATCTTCGTTGCGTCCTGGATGGTGGAGTTCAAGCGAGAGAGAATCCAGCGGTCTTCGAGTGCGAAGATCGAAGAATCCATCGGGAGCATGTCCTTGGAAAGTGCGCCAGCCTGTTCCAAGTGCGGGAACAAGAAGCGGCAAGCGTTCCAAAGCTTGTTCGAGAAATTACGACCAATTTCGAACTTTTCGCTCGTGTTGATGACAGAACCATCTTCCTGCTTTTCCTTCTTCACCGGGAGACGAACGTCCTGGTTGTCGGTGCAGAGGCTTGCCATCACGAAACGGAGAGCGTCCGTGCCGTACTTCTTTTCGATATCCATCGGGTCCACGCCATTGCCCTTGGACTTGCTCATGGTCATGCCATTGCCGTCCAAAATCTTCGGGTGGATGTACACCGTGTGGAACGGAACCGTGCCCATGTTTTCCTGGCTGAAGAGCACCATGCGGGCGACCCAGAGCGTAATGATGTCGCGGCTCGTCACAAGCACAGAAGTCGGGTAGTACTTCTTGAGCGTGTCCGTCTGTTCCGGCCAGCCCATCGTGGAGTGCGGCCAGA
Source organism: Fibrobacter sp. UWB2 (assembly GCF_002210425.1). Lineage (NCBI taxonomy): Bacteria > Pseudomonadati > Fibrobacterota > Fibrobacteria > Fibrobacterales > Fibrobacteraceae > Fibrobacter > Fibrobacter sp. UWB2. The sequence continues at coordinate 278,595 of NZ_MWQK01000006.1, forward strand.
GACCACTGGAGAACCACGTGTCGAGCACGTCTTCTTCCTGCACAATCTTGTGACCGGCAACAGCATCTTCCTTCAAGTTTTCTTCTTCGGAGCAGATGAGCCAGATGCCGTTCTGTGCCTTGTAGTAGTAAATGTCGTTACGGCCTGCGAATGCCTTGTTCAAGTCCTCTTCGGTCGTCGTTTCGTCGGCGTGCCAAATAGGAATGCGGTGGCCCCACCAGAGCTGACGGCTGATGCACCAGTCGCGCTTTTCCTTGAGCCAGTCGAGGTACTTGTTTGCATAGCGTTCCGGAATGATCTTGATTTCGCCGCTCGTGACAGCCTTCATGGCGTTGTCGGCGAGGACGTCCATCTTCACGAACCACTGGTCGCTCAAGTACGGTTCAATCACAGTCTTGGAACGGTCGGAGTGACCCACCTGCATTTCGTGGTCTTCGACCTTGATGAGGAGGCCCAAGTCTTCGAGACCCTTCACCACAGCGTCGCGTGCGGCCTGACCCTTCATGCCCTGGAACGGACCGGCGTTTTCGTTCAAGCTGCCGTCGTCGTTCATGATGTTGATCATCGGGAGCTTGTGGCGGAGGCCCGTAGCGTAGTCGTTCGGGTCATGAGCCGGAGTCACCTTCACGGAACCCGTACCGAATTCCATATCGACGAGGATAGCGTCTGCAATCACCGGAATTTCGCGGTTCACGAACGGAACCTTGAGCATCTTGCCGATGAACTGCTTGTAGCGTTCGTCGTTCGGGTGCACAGCAAGAGCCGTATCGCCCATGATCGTTTCCGGACGAGTCGTTGAAACCGGGATGAATCCCGAACCGTCGGCGAGAGGATACTTGAATGTCCAGAAGTGACCCTTCACAGTTTCGTAATAAATTTCATCGTCTGCCACAGCCGTCTGGAGCTTGGTGTCCCAGTTCACGAGACGCTTGCCGCGGTAGATAAGACCCTTCTTGAAAAGGTTGAAGAATGCGTGGCGGACAGCCTTTGCGCAAACCGGGTCGAGCGTGAAGCGCTGACGGCTCCAGTCGCAGCTGACGCCGAGGCTCTTGAGCTGCTTCGTGATGCGGGCTTCGTATTCGTCCTTCCACTTCCAAATGCGTTCCACGAGGGCGTCGCGGCCAATGTCGTGGCGAGTCTTGTGTTCGTCCTGGAAAAGTCTCTTTTCGACGACAGCCTGCGTGGCAATGCCGGCGTGGTCCGTGCCCGGAATCCAGAGCGTGTCGCGACCAGTCTTACGGCGATAGCGGACGAGAATGTCCTGCAGCGTGTCGTTCAGAGCGTGGCCGAGGTGCAAAGCGCCCGTAACGTTCGGAGGCGGAATGACGACGGAGAACGGTTCGCCCTTTCCGCTCGGGGCAAAATCATTATTCTTTTCCCATTGGGCGTGCCAACGGTCTTCTACAATTTTCGGATTATAACGAGTTTCCATTTCCATAATGCGCCAAATTTAGTAAAAGTAGGAAGTAGGTGGTAGGAAGTAGGAAGTGAAATGCAGCGGGAAATGCGCTAATCGCGTCATCCTGAGCGTAGGCGCAATGCGCCGAAGTCGATATATGAAACTTCGCTCTTTAGAGCCTTAGTTGAATTAGGTTCGTAGGAGCAGGATCTAGTAAAGTCTTGGAAAATAGGGTAGGAGGGGGAAAGCGTTAGACTTTCGCTACGCTCAAGTCTCAACTGTTCGGCTCGGTTATGACAGCTTGCTAGCAATCTGTCGCAACGCTCGCCTTATACAGTTGTCCCCTGATTGCAGCCGCTACGCGTCTTCCATCACCCCTTCGAGCGGGCGCACAATCGCCGCGCCCCGCAACGCCCCGGGCTTTCTACGTAAGTAGTTTGTCTAAGTCATCAAAAGCATTTTGCAAGGCTTCCTGAAAAATTCCATTTCTTTAGCCATCAGCACCTCTGAATGTAAATGGAATTGCGAGGATTACCGAGAATGAAGGGTAAAGTTGTATTGAGATCCATAGTAAACCATACGAATTGACTTCAACAATATATATTTTAAAGAAGATTGTTCTTAATAGTCAGGACGTATGCCATATGGAAATAAAACAGCAAAAAGGCGTTTTCATTTTTGTAATCGCATATTCTTATGCTAGGAAAAGTTCGATAAATAAGAGGATCGATGACTATTTTGTAACCGTAACAGACAATGAGCCTGTCCCTACTGAAATTTTTAGAGAATTTTATCAATCGAATCAGGGAAAGGGAGAAATTGAAATAACAAATTACGAAATATACGCTAGTTATCACAAAAAATCTCGCATCGTGACCGACAACTTGATCAAAGCTATCAAAATCATTTACAAGCGGATTAATAGTTTCAAAATTGTTGGAATTCTAGAAAATGAAAATGATTATGTATTCGGTTTGCGCTGTCATAATGGAAGTATTCCAATATTAGGCTCTTTACCTGCGATTAGAAAGAAAGACCTTTCATACCACGCAAAAACCGTATATAACGACGACGAATATCTAAACATGAAACCAACCTGGCAATCTGCAATAGTTTTGCACGATTACAAATAAATTTCAATATTACGGTGTACAAGTAATCTTTTCAATAAGTTCCTGTACGCCATCAAAAGCAATCGCCCAATAAGGTGGCTCTTTACCAGACCAACGGGACAATATTTTTCTGTATCCTAAATGGAAATTTTTGAAACATACTTTAAGAAATCCCCAATTATCACAACGCCCATCATACATGTGAGATAAATGTTTTTCGTACGCCTGAGCCCACTCATGGCAAAAAGCTTTGTTAAATAGAATTTCAAGGAATTCTCGCCAATCATCATTGCTTATTATATAAGACTTCTTTTCTAATTTGCCCTGCTTTAGATTGGCATATTTGAGTAGAATATCTTTCTTTTTTGAAATCGTTAATACGAATCCTGTTGTATTTTCTGAAAACAGTTGATCCGTAGCAAATTCGATTTTAACAAATGAAACGACATCTGCCAATTCAACGCCATTGGGTAAAGGAAATTTCTCACATGCTTTGTTATAGCATTTATAACAAAATCTTTTTGAAAGATTTTGATAATCTCTATAATTCGTATCTCCACCGCAGCAAGGACACTTGCAAGGCTTAGTGTCTTTAGGATAGAAGATATCATCAGGCTTTTGAAGATTCTGTAGATTATATTTAGCACCACAAAAATCCTTTATTGTACCGCCATTATCGAGAAAAGATTCTTGTTCTTTTGCGAGGAAGAAGCCCTCTTCAAAAGAAGTTCTGGTATTTTTTCCGAAGAACCGATTGAAGAAAGTCAGAAATTCGTCCCAATTTTCAGGCTTTTGACTTGTCCAAGAAAAACTTTTTTCAAGTTTCTGAGTATAGATACGAATTAAACCATACTCGCCAGGGTTTGCGTCTATTCCGCTATCGGATTTCCATTCCAAAATATTGATTTTTTGGAACAGAACCCACATGTAGTATTCCCAACTAATGTTTTTAGATGTTATAAAGCAGCCAAACCACTTGCCGTTCCTTATCCATACGCGAGTTTTGAATTCCACCCCATCGCCTTTTTCAATCCAAACAGTGATTGGATTTTCTTTAATAGGACGTTTGGATGTAGTTGCTGTCATTTCCTGATTTATCCCCTTGAAATACGTGATTTCAAAGGATGTGACAGTTTCGCTCGTGAAATTAGAATCACCGACAATAACGCCACGGTCAATTCGTTCTTTTAGGAATCTTCCATTTTCTACGGGATGTGTAAAAGCTTCAACTTTCGGATCGACGATTCTTTTTTCCTTAGGTCTTTCTAAAACTTTTCCCTCTGGCTCCGGAACATCGTCCGTTATAATTTTAGAGGGATTAAAGCTTAGAAATGTTTCGTCCAATGCAAAATAAGATTCTGATTCGTTCAAAAATACAGAATTTGCAGTCTTACGGATTTTTTCCCTTTGTATTTCACTTAAGCGTTCCGCTTCTGTAAGCCCAGATGCAAAATAGGAATCATAATAGCTTCTTTCTACATAATTACCATGATCATACTGAATAGATTCAAATAATATTCCATGCTTGTTATATCTTTTTTTCAACCCATGAATCAATCCGTCAGTATACGGAATTTCAGCCTTAATCGTACCATCAGGAAAGTAGCGCTTTTTCACGCCATTCATAAGACCATCCACATAAGGAATTTCACTTGCAAGAAATCCTTTTTCAGAATAACGCTTGACAACGCCATTGATTATTCCTTTTTCAATGGGGCGTAGTTCGCGAATTTCGCCATTCCTATGGTATATGGTCTCTATAGGCATTTTTTCTTTTTGCGCGTTTTATTTTTGTGGCGTACTTGACCGCTTTTGTTTTGACCTTTTGTATTATCTACAAATACGAATGGATGGTGACCATAGAAGAAATATACTGCTTTATCATATCCCTTTAAATCTTCAACAACACCTTTGGGAAACCTAGATATATCAACAATTTTGTTTTTTTCAACTTCATCTAAAGCTGCTAAAGTTCCTTTATGTTTGAAAAAGGGGATCATTTTTCGGACTCCTTTCGGCTTTATATTAATATACCCTCGCAGAATGTCAAAATCTGTCCTTTGACAGAAAAAAGTTCATTTTTGCCTAAAATCAAGGCATTTTAAGGTTTTTCGTCGAGTTTTTGCATCAATTTGTGTGTTTCGATAAGGATGGCGATGATTTTGCGGTAGTGCGAGATGTCGTCGTAGGTCAGGGTGCGGTTTTTGCGATCTTTGAGCCACTTTTGGGCGGGTTGGTAGCCACCGATGTAGAAATTCCAGGCTAATTCAGGAACGTTTGCAAAATACTGCGTTTTGTTAATATAGACTTTTTCTGTTTCAAAACGCACTTCTGTTACGATGTTGTCGCCTTCGATGTCGAAGGATGTTGCCTGCGGTGGAATTTCTTCCATCAGATGCAATTTGCGGAGTTTGTTACCGATAGCAATGATGCGTTCGAATTCATCGTTATTTTCGGGATACGGAATACGCGGAAAATCTATTTTCAAGAATTCTTTGTATTTTTCGCGATAGCTTGGTGTATGGAGAACTCCATAGATGTAATCAAAGACTTGTTCTGGAGTTGTTTTGAGTTTAACGTTCTTGTCGATTTTACTCCAAATTTTTTCGTCTAGGTTGGGTTTGCGAATTTCGCCAAGATTTTTCTCACCTTCTGTTGGGTAGAGGTAGAGAGGGAATAAATCTCCTGCACCAAGTTTCCCCGCACTTGCAATCAAGTTATGATCTCCGATTGTATTTGTGCAAAAAACATATTTCCAATCGCTAGAACATTGTCTCGGAACAACCAAAGCTACATTCGCTTTACGCAGGTGTTGCATTACATTAAATGCAGCTCGTGATACCAATTTTTCATCATAATAGATGTAATAGAAATCTAATACTCTATACTCTGCTTTTTGAATCTTAGAATTATCAAATTTACAGCATTTAATTTTGTCTGTAATTTTATAAGAGGAGGAATCAACAACATTATATAGCTCTATAAAATTCTTTTCTAATTGTTTTCCTGACAAAAGACTACTTATTCTTTCTATAAGACAGTCTTTATCACAATCATAAAACAACAAATCTCTATCAGTTTTTACACCAGAATTTCGGACTTTCATCAAATCGTCAACTTTGAATCCCTTTTCATATTCTTCCTGCACTGAAAAATCTTTAGGTACAAAGAAATACTGTGGTGCTTGCGGAGTGAGTTCATACCAAGGAATATCGCTAAACGATGTTTTAGCAAGAAATGCGTATTTTTCAAAACGTTTGCCGAAGAGTTCGTAATGGAATAGTTTAGCTAACGAAGAGGGAGATTCCCGGTCAAGCCGGGAATGACAAGATGAATCGTTTGGGGTGACGTTCTGTTTTTTCTTAATAAAAATGTTTATGCTTACGCCTTGCATGATATCAAAGACGTTTTCGTCTTTACCGCCATCAGATGCAACTTCATTTTTTCGTGTATCACCATGCAAATTCAGAATGTAAATTTCATCAAAATTTTCCATCAACGCTTTTCGCATTTGACGATGCGTTATTCCATCAATGAAACTATTGTTTGAAATATATGCAAGAATCCCTTCCCCATTTTTTTCTACATAGTAATGCCCAAGACGAATAAACTTGATATAATCGTCATCTAGATTAAGCTTTTTCTCATTCAGATTTTTCTTATAATCATTTAAAAGATTCAGAATCCACGCACTTTTATTGCTACTACTTACGCTATACGGAGGATTCCCCATCATCACCATTACAGGTGTGTCGCGTTTGACAAGGTTCGCCTCATTAGCTTCTTGAGCGAGCCACTGAGCAAACAACGTTCCTGTATCGTGGTCACATTCTTCAAGAGAATTTGTAAGGAATATGCGAAGACGCTTATCTTGTTTAGCCTTATAGCCAGTCTGTGCAAGCACCATATCCAACTTTAAGTGAGCAACTGCATACGGAGCCATCATAAATTCAAAACCATTCAGACGAGGGAGCAAATGTTCTTCGACATAATTTTGCCATGCGCCCTTTTGATTTTCCATGCTGGAATAAATTTTATGCACCACCTCAGCAAGGAATGTTCCCGTACCCGTTGCCGGGTCTAGAATCTGAACTTTATGGTATTCACGGTTTTCGTACCTCTTGTGGTCTTTAGTGCGATTGTCCGTATAGAGGTTCGAAGTTTGGCGAACCGTCACTTTACTCGTGTCAGCAAGCCCGTCACTCAAATGAAACCGAGACTTCAAAATTTCATCGACAGCATTGACGATAAAATGTACAACAGGTTCAGGCGTGTAATAAACGCCGCAAGATTTTTTCTGCTTAGGGTCGTAATAGTGCAGAAAATCTTCGTAAAAGTGAATCATCGGGTCAGCTTGACCTGTCGTCTTTCCGAAGTTTTTCATGACCTTCGACATATCCGTCACACGAAATGTTTCTGCAAGGTCATCTACAATCCACGCAATACTTGTATCCACATCGAAGGCGGCCACATTCTGGAAAACTTTACGCAAAAATGGATTCGTCTTAGGAATTAACGTCGCCGCTTCTTGACGGCTAAATGTTTCAGGAGTATCATCGTGAAGCCTAGCTGCAAACATTCCATAGCAAATCGTCTGCGCGTAAATATCTGCAAATTTGCGTTCGGTCAAATCATGAATCAAAACTCTCTGAAAAGATTTCCACTGTCCTGCCAATTCCCCCGTTTTTTCAGAATCAGCAACAAGAGTTTTTTCAATCACTTCTGCAAGAAGTTTAGCCTTTGCCGCCATCATCTGAGCTAGTTTTGTAGAACTCGTAATTTTCTGAGGTTGGGCATCAGCAAAAGATGCAACCATCTCCAAAAACATCGGAACATTAGCTTCTATTAGTTCAATTTTATTCCCTTTGATTTCTGCAATACGAACGCTACTGGAAAACTCGCCATTTTCGTACCGATGAAAATCAAGATAGTCCGTAAAGAGAATGTGGTCTAGCGAATTCTTATAGCGGTTGAACTGTTCCTTGTGCTGGCGATTTCCGTTCAAGTCACTATCGCCTACATCCTTAGCTTCTACAAAAGCAACGGGGATTGAAGTTGCACCACTCCCTTTTGCGATAATGTAATCCGGAGCTCCGCACTTGATGCGGGTTGGTTCGTTTGTGACCGTATGATCCGGGAGTAAATCGCTAAGCAGTTTAGCCAACGCAGGGCGATAGCTGTGTTCTGTAGCTTTGCCTGTAGCAAACTGTTTAGATACATCATCGATATACTGAGCGACGAATTGAAACTTGCTTTTATCTAAATCAGTCATGGCGGCTCCAGCGTTGCGAGAGCCGTTTCTAACCCGTACCGCGAAGTCCACCAAATGAAAAAGGCGTGGAACCGTGAGCACTTACTGACGCAGTGGGTCACCACAACCCAGTCAACAAATAAGCACAAACGGCCCACGCCCCAAATGGGACGTGAGCGTTCGTCTTATTCTTATGTTGACTTTTGAAGTGGTGAATTTCTGCGTCAAAGAATAAGAGACGAATCTCAAATTTCTATGCGCCCTACACCACAAGGTGCAGGGCTATGTCTTAATGAAATATATAAATATGCGGAATAGAGATTGCTTCGCTACGATTGCAATGACGTGAAAAATCAACTTTCGGTTTAAAAATATTCTACCTCTTGACAAATAGTGAACATTTGTGTATTTTGCAATCGTAGAATTTGTATTTGCGGATTTTTAGCTTGTTCTGCAAAGGAGTGAAAAATGAAAAAAGTTATTGCCGCTGCCACAAGTGTTGGCGAAGTTGATGTTTCGGCAAAGTCTGAATTTTCCCTGATTGATGAGAATATGCTCAAGTCGCGAATCTATACGATTCGTGGGCTTAAGGTAATGCTTGATGCCGATTTGGCTGAGATTTATGGGTATAGCACTAAAGCTTTCAATCGACAGGTTAAGAATAATATTGAAAAATTTGACGAGGATTTTCGCTTTCAGTTATCAAACAGCGAAATTGAAGAACTTTCAAGGTCAAAAAAGGGGATGCGGACGAATAGTTGGACACAACTAGAGGACGCATCATGCATTTTACCG